>JAHFDU010000359.1 GCA_023248835.1 Myxococcales bacterium
CTGATTCCGCATTCACATTGGCCGAAGCGTACGAACTCATCAACCGGGAAAAAGTTGCCCAGTTGTCGGCCGCGCCAAGGTCCGAAACCAGCAGCGAGTGGGAAGACGACCAATCTTGCGCTCGCGGGCAGTGTCTTGAACCAAGCGAAAGTTAGAGAACTCCGGTTAACCCAGCGAAGTCAGCAGGCGTCGCGTTAGCACCTCTGCCATTTTTTTGCGGTAGAGCGGGCGCAACGACACGTTCTTTACTGGCTGGACCCGCTTTTTTACTCCCGCAGAAATGCGATCGATAAGGAGTGGGGTCAGGCGATTGCCGATTGCCGACGCCGTGAGGTCTTCGAACAAGAGCGGCACGGTATCAGTGGCAGTGGCGGCAACCCGGAGTTTTTCGATGTCGCCGCTCGGCGTCCGCCACAGTGCTGCAGCCAACCCCAAGAGCGGAAAATCAATGGTGTCGCGCACCCGCAATTTTTCGTAGCTGGCCTGTGCGCGCCTGGCGTCGTCGGGTAGGTGCACCGCTAACAAGATCTCCTCGCGGCTGCGCACGTTCTTGGCGATGCCGTCAGGCGAAAAAAAATCGGCGAGTGGCAGGAACCGAGATCCGGTGAAGCCGCGCAGCTCGATCGAGGCGCCGAGAGTCATCAACACTGGGGCCAAATCGCCTGAGTAGGTGGCGTAACAGACGGTTTCGTTAGGCACCACCAAACAGACTTTGCCACCCTCTTTGAGACAGCCGCCTTTGGCCTCACGCCAAAACTCCGACTGGTTGAAATAGTAGCAGCGCGTCTCCAAAAGCAGGTTGCCACCGAGGGTGCCGGCGGCGCGCAACAGCGGCGAAGCGATCTGCGACGCGGCTTTTGCCAGGACTGGAATCGACTGCAAGTCGGGCGAGCGTTCGATCTCCTGGAGCGTGGCGAGCGCGCCGATGCGTGAGGGCGAAATCGCTCGCAATTCCGCAATATGCGAAAGCGATATAACGTGAGCGCGATTGTTGAGCCGCTGTTTATAGTTGGGAAGTAGATCGGTGCCGCCGGCGACGTAGTCGAAAGGCTGTTGGCGGTCGCTCAGCGCGCGCGCTGCCTTGAGCGCATCGTCGATGGTGGTTGGTTGGTGGTATTCGAACCGCGGCAAGATCATCGCGCGACCTTTTGTGCCGACACGGCAGTCGACGACTTGATCTTTTCTTCAATCGCCGCGAGGACGCGATCGGGTGTCATCGGCAGCTCGGACAGGCGCACGCCGACCGCGTCGTAAATTGCGTTGGCGACGGCGGGCAGCACCGGCGCCAGCGCACCCTCGCCGCACTCTTTGGCGCCGAACGGACCTTCGGGATCATTTGATTCGACCAAGATGCATTCGACCTCGGGCATTTGCCGTACCGACAATGTACGTACATCGAGCAGGTTGGCGTTGAGCAGCGCCCCCTTGTGATAGTGCAGATCCTCCATCAGCGCCTGACCGAGTCCCATGTGAATCGATCCTTCGACTTGGCCTTCGACCGCGATCGGATTGAGCACTTTGCCGCAATCGTGCGCTGCCCAGACTTTCTCGACGGTGACCACACCGGTTTCGGCATCGACCGCAACCTGGGCGACGAAGGCGCCGTAAGAATAGCTCGGCGCGTTGCCGGCGTTGGCGCCTTTGTAGGTGCCACCGAGTGGCGGCGATTGATAGCTGCCCTTGGCGATCAGCGCGCCGGTGTCAGCGAGCGCGGCGTGCAGCGCGTCCATAAACGGGATCGATAAATCGGACTGCGAGGTACAGACCAATTTCTCGTCGGTGAGTACCCAATAGTGCGCCGGCACACCGGTAAGCTTGGCCGCGGCGGCGCGCAATTGACCGGCGATCTGTTCGGCGGCGCGAATCGCCGCGTTGCCGTTCATGAAAGTGACGCGCGACGAGTAGGATCCGAGATCGATCGGCGACAAATCGGTGTCGACCGCCACCACGCGGCAGCGCGCCATGTCGACGCCGAGCACTTCGGCCACCACTTGCGCCGCCATGGTGTCGGAACCTTGGCCGATTTCGGAAGCGCCGGTGTGAATGGTGATGCCGCCGTCCATGTCAATCTTGAGATGCACCGTCGACTGCGGCAGATTTTTCGGGGTGAAATGAATCGGCGAAGCCGAGCCGCTGATGTAAAAACCGCAGCCGAGCCCGATACCACGGCCGGGTCCCAATAGGCGAAATTTGTCTTTCCATCCTGAACGATCGCGCACGCGATCGAGACACTCTTTGATGCCGTTGGAAGTGATGCGAAATTGCGACGCGGTGAGGGTGTTGGCCGGCAGCAGATTTTTGAAGCGCAAATCGAATGGGTCTTCGCCCATTTTTTCGGCCATGCGATCGATCAATGTTTCGAGCGCAAAACGGGTGTTGACCGATCCGTGGCCGCGCATTGCCCCCGAGGGCGGTTTGTTGGTGTAGGCGCGTTTGCAAGTGAAGCGATACGACGGCATGCGATAGGGCCCTTGCGCCAGCACGCCGTTGTAATAGGTGGTGACGACCCCGAACGATCCGAACGCGCCGCCGTCGATGACGACGTCTAAGTCATAGCCAAGAAATTTTTGCTTGGCATCAGCGTGCAGGGTCATCGTCATGAAGGTGGGATGGCGACCGCGACCGACGAAGTAGACCTCTTCGCGGTCGAGCAGAATCTTCACTGGGCGACCGGCTTTGCGGGCGAGCAGGGCACAGCACATTTCATGCGGAAACGGATCCGATTTGCCACCGAAGCCGCCGCCGACCGCCGGCTTGATGACGCGAATGCGGTGCATCTCCATCTGCATTACTTCGGCGAGCGCGCGGTGCAAGTAGTGCGGCACTTGTGTGGCCGACCACACCGTCAGTTTGCCTTTGCCGTCGGGAGTCGGGGTGAAGTCGGCGAGCACGGCGTGCGGCTCGGTGAACGCGTGGTGAAGCCCCGCCATGCGATACGATCCAGTTTCGGTAAATGTCGCCGCCTTCTGCGCTGCCGGAACGTCGCCAAAATGTTGGTCGACCTGTTTGTGCAGGTTGTTGTCGTATTTGGTGTAGGCGTGGATTTTCTCGTCGGCAGCAACCTTTTTCAGCGCGTCTTGCGGCTCGATGTAAGCGGGCAAAATCTCATACTCGACTTTGATAAGGCGCATCGCAATAAGTGCGATCTCCTCATCATCGGCGGCGATCGCGGCGACCTCTTGGCCGATGAAGCGCACCTTGTCGACCGCCATCGCGGTCTCGTCTTTGGAAGTCGGCAGCACACCAAAATGGTTTTGCGCCTCTTTGCCGACGACGATCGCATGCACGCCAGCGAGCGCTTCGGCTGCACTGGTATCGATCGAAACCACCCGCGCATGCGCGTGCGGCGAGCGCAGAATTTTTCCTACCAACATGTTGGGCATCCGGATGTCGTCGACGTAGATCGCGGTGCCGGCTGCTTTTGCGGGACCATCAATCAGCGGCGTTCGTTTGCCGATGAGCGTCTTTTTTTCCATAAGCTCGAGAACTATACACCCTCAGAAATCTGAGGAGTAGCGTACCTCTCTTGTAGGTGCGTCCGTCATGATCAGCGTGGGCAGCTCACTTGCGAGTGCGCCTCAATTTGTTCTTGAGACCGAGTAGTTTTCGAACCGCATTTGACGAGTGGCCTCGGCCTTCTTCTTTGCGCCGATCTTGAATCATCGTCCAAAACTCGCGGCTGGCCATGCGCACGACGTCTTCCAGATCATAACCTTCGACTCCGAGAATCACTGCGCTGGGGCGACCGTGGTTGGTGATGACAATGCCTTCGCGCTGCGCCGTCTTGACCGCGCCGCTAAGGTCCTGTTTGGCAGCTCGTAATCCCATTAGTCTCATACGATGTCCTCCGTTGTTGTGTGCGCAAGCTTCAAACGGACGGCGCGAATGAAAACCACTCTTGCGGGTTGGTCCACGTCGTAGAACACGCGGTAACTGCCCACCGATAGCTGCCAGATGGGCGCAACGTGCTCGAAGGACGGCAACAGCGTGGGAAGCGGTTTTCGATGCTTCGTCTGTGTGAGTGGCTGCTGAGTTAACTGCTCCTCCACGGCGTCGACAATTTCCCAGCGTAATGCTTGGGGATTCGTCGCAAATCCGCAAGCGCGCTAGGGCGGTAATTGATGGTGAGCATTATGTAGACTCAATTGTGTCTACATTTACGGAAAAGTCAACAAGTCAACG
>JAHFDU010000360.1 GCA_023248835.1 Myxococcales bacterium
GCCGAGGGCGCGGTTGAATTCGGCCCAAAATTTCGGCTCAAGCGGCGCCACCGAGAGGAAGCGCCCCTCTTTGGTGCGATAGATTTGATAGTTGGCGACTCCGCCGGTGAGCAGCTCGCCGCCCGGTTTGAGCGGCAAACCGGTGGCATCTTGCACGCCGATGTTGGCGAGCAGAAACGACAGCGCGCCTTCGCACATCGAAACATCGAGGTGGCGACCGCGCCCGGTTTTTTGCGCTGCGTGCAGAGCGGCCAGAATTCCCACCGCGCCCCATAGCGATCCACCGGCGATGTCGGCCACCTGCACTCCCACTGGTTGCACCATCTCCGACAGGCCCAGCGCACCGGCCAGCGCCATGTAGTTGAGATCGTGCCCGGCGCGCTCGCGCATCGGCCCAGTCTGGCCGTAGCCCGAAATCGAACAGACGACGATGCGCGGGTTGATTTCACTGAGCGCGGCGTAGCCAATGCCGAGCCGATCGATGACGCCGGGACGAAAACTCTCGACCACTACATCGTAGTTTTTGATGAGGCGCAGAAAAACTTTTCGCCCTTCGTCCTGTTTGAGATCGAGACAGAGCGATCGCTTGTCGCGATTGAGCGCCAAGAATCGCCCCGATAGCCCATTTTTGAGTGGCGGAAAAATGCGCAGATAGTCGCCGACGTGCGGATCTTCGAGTTTGTCGACGCTGGCGCCGAGGTCAGAAAGAATCAGGGTGCAAAACGGGCCGGGCAAAAGGCGCGACAGATCGAGAACGCGAAGGTCTGAAAGCGGCAGAGAGTCCAAACGAAATTATGCCAGGGCGAACAGCTTCTGCAGCTTGGTGGCGAGCATCGGGTCGCCGGTGACTTTGAGCTTGCCCTGAAAATAGAGCTGCATGCCCATTTGCGGATTCGACAGCATGCTCTGAAAATCGGGATGCGCCACTTCGATGGTGCACTGGGCGTTGCCCTTGTCACCGGTCGCGCAGGTCGGCGGCTTCGACGCCAGGTCGACCGTCCAGGTGCCGCCGTCGTCGCCCGAAATCTTGAAAAGATAGACGGCGCCGATTTCGTTGGCCTTGTCTGGATTCTTCGCGAGTGCCTGCGGAACTTGAGTGTTGAACAGCTCCTGTGCGTTTGCAGCTCCCATCGTGGACTCCTTGGTAATTGGTTAGTCGAACCGCTCGTGTATCACTCAGAGATAAAGCGGTCAAAGGAAAACGAAAAGCGAGTCATATCTGCCATCACTTCCGGACTGAGCTCGTGCCCGGATGAAGCCACGTTTTGGGCCTGTGACGACGTGGTGGGCGCGCTCATTCACCAACAGACGCGTTGATTGATTCGATGTAACCCTTCACCGGGTATGCATAGAATGTTGACTGGTCAAGTTTTTCAGTTCTCGACAGAAACGCGCTGAGCGTTGTTGATCGCCATCCGAAACTCGCGCGGTTAGCGCGCGGCGGGGGGGAGGCTCGGCGGGCTTTGCCCGACGAGGGGGGACGGGAACGTCCCCCGGTGAACGGCTACGATTCGATGAGTTCATCGAGCCCGTCGAACGCGACGTACGGAGCATCGACTTCGCGGCAACTCTTTTCGAGCAGCGATCCGCGCACCGCAAAAAGCCGATCGGCGCGGCCGACGGCGCAGCGATCAGAGGCGCCGTCACCGACGAAAATGATCTCTCGCTCCGGATAAGTCTGGCGCGCCTGGTCGCACACCAAACCTTTGCACACCGCGCAGAACGAACAGGCAAGGCCCGAGTGCGGAAATTCGACCTCGATTTTTCCGTCGGCAAATCGGGTGCGATTAAAAAATGCTCGCTCGAATTTCTGCAAACGTTTGGCCAAAATCGCCTCGACGTAAAAATCGAATCCCCCCGAAGCCAGCCACAGCCGGCCGCCGCAAAGCAAAACCGCGTCGAGAAATCGGTCAAGGCCGGCGCGCAAATGTCCAATCTGGCGCGCGTAATCGACCGCTTCTTGGCGCTGACAACGCGCCAGCGCCCACATCCGCCTCTGCGCTTCGGGCAGCGAAATCTCGCGCCTGACCCACGCCGCGTCGATGTCGCGCCAAATCGGCGGCGCAAATCGATCGCAGACTTCGTCGCCGATGTCCTTCTGCGTCACCGTGCCATCAAAATCGAGCACCACCACGACTTCCATCGTCCAGATCTACCCGCGAAAGCAAACTGTCGCAAACCGTCGCCGCGCAGTATGCTCACGCCCATGCAATGCGCCAACCATCCGGCGATGGCCGGCATCAAGCGCTGCACCACTTGCAAACGGTCTTGGTGCGCAGCTTGCGTCAAGATCACCGTCGTCGGTCAAACTTCCTTGGAGTCTTGCGCGCTCTGCCACTCCCCCTTGGTGGCCGCGGCCGACATTGTTGCGCCGCTTACACCGATCAACGAAAACTGGAGCGAGTTTTTGATGCGCCCGTTTCGAAAAGAGGCACTCATCACCGCGGCAGCGATTGCTTTTCCGCGCTGGCTGGGACAGATGTTGGTTCTGCTGCCCTTGGCGTTCTTCATGGCGCCGTTCGCCCGGCTGCTTTCGGCGATCAGTTTTGCCGCCACCTGTGCCTACTATTTTCAAACCATCACCCACATCCATCGCGGCAATGACGGAATGCCAGAACCGAACACCGAGGACGGCTTCAACATTTTTGGTTCTAGCTTCCGAGGCAGCCTCTGTTTTTTTGTCGGTTTGGCGCCGTTCCTCTATTGGTTTTGGTTTGTGTTCCGACCAAGCGGCGAGTGGTCTTGGTCGACCGCAATCGGGCTTCTGGCGATCGGGCAACTCTTCATGCCGGCAGCGATCATTTCCGTGGTGCTGTCGGATTCGAGCTTTGGCGCAGTGTGGCCGCCGGGCTGGATTCAGATCATCGTGCGAGCGCCAGGTCAGTACCTCGCGCTGGTCGGACTCTATCTGATTGCGCTGTTGGTGGGGATTGGTGCCAAGTCTATTCTCGATCCTATCGCTGCTTCGGTACCGCAAATTGTACTATTGGCGGGTCTGAGAGCCAAGTTTATCGTTGCCCCAATTGCGGTTTTTGTTCCGATTGTCGGTCTGCTGATCGTTCAGGCCGTCGCCAACGTTCTGCTGTTTACCCAGGCGGCTTTGGTCGGTGGCTTTCTCCGGCGTAACTCACTCGACTTTGACTAACTTGAGCGACGCGGCGTAGGGTGCGCGGGCGACGCCTTTCTCAGTGATGATCGCTGCAATCAGCCGCGCTGGCGTCACATCAAACGCCGGATTGCGAACGCCGATTCCAGCGGGTGCAAGCGCGCGATCCCCGATGTGGGTGACTTCGCGCGACGAACGCTCTTCGATCGGAATCTGGCTACCGTCGGCGGTTTTTAGATCGATGGTGGACAGCGGCGCCGCCACAAAAAATGGAATCTGGTGCGCCGCCGCCAGCAGCGCCACGCCATAGGTGCCGATCTTGTTGGCGGTGTCGCCATTTTGCGCGATTCGATCAGCGCCCACCACCACCGATTGAATTTCGCCTTTTTGCATAAAATGCGCCGCCATATTGTCGGTGATGAGCTGCACCGCAATGCCGCTCTTTTGCAATTCCCACGCGGTCAAGCGCGACCCTTGCAAAAATGGCCGTGTCTCGTCGACAAACACAGTGAATTTTTTTCCCGCTTGCTGAGCGCTGCGAATCACTCCCAGCGCGGTGCCATAGCCGCCGGTAGCCAGCGCGCCGGCGTTGCAGTGGGTAAGCACATTGCCCGCAGGCAGTAGCGGCGCGCCAAAATTTCCAATCGCTACGCAGGCGGCAATGTCCTCTTGATGAATCGCGATCGCTTCTCTCTCCAAATTTTCTGGCGACGGCGGCGACATTCTTTGCATGCGATCAAGCGCCCAAAAAAGATTGACCGCGGTCGGTCGGGTCGCGCGCAAGGTAGCGATCACCTCGCTAAGTGCTGCGCCCTGCTTCGCCCCAATCGCTACGCCGTAGGCGGCAGCACAGCCGATCGCTGGCGCACCCCGCACCACCATGTCGGTGATGGCACGCGCGATTTCGCGATAGTCCCGATAGCCGATCCACTTTTCCTCGATCGGCAGGATGCGCTGATCGAGTAGCTCGAGCACGCCACCTTGGTATCGCAACGGCGAAAGCAGGTCGTCGTTTCTCATTTTCCGTCGAGGATTGTTTTGAGCGTGGCGTTGACGATCTCAGGATTGGC
>JAHFDU010000361.1 GCA_023248835.1 Myxococcales bacterium
ACAGCACTTCGATTTTGTTAATGCGCCGCAAGCCAGCCGGGTTGTGGGGCGGCTTATGGGAGCCACCGTCGCTGGAAATTGGAAAGCGCGAAAGCGCCGCCACCATCACCGCAAAGATTAGCGATACGCTGGGCGTACGAGTCGAAAAAAAGTCGTTGACCACTTTCGAACATGTGCTCACCCATCGCCGCATGCAGTTTCACGTCTACGGTGCGAACGCTGCCCGAATGGCGCGCCCGAAAAACTGCTTTCCGCACTATGATGGCGCCAAGTGGGTGGCACGAGAAGAGTTGCTCGAGGTCGGCATCGCGGCCTGGACCAAGAGGCTAGCAAACCTTACGAGGAGTTAAATGGGTAATCGAGCAAAAGCGGCACTGTTGTTAGAAGAGGGCTATCGCAAGATTCTCGAGGCCTTTGAAATCATGGGCTACCCGGTCAAGACCGACGACAATTTTACCGAGACCTCTGGACGCGCAGCCCGGGCGATGCTAGAGGCGGTGCGGCCGACCGCGGAAATTCAGGAAGAGCTCGACCAGATGCTCGGGCGCACTTTTTCGGCGCGCTACGACGAGATGGTGATCTCAAAACACAATGTCAGTTTTGGCATGTGTCCACATCATCTGCTGCCGGTGATTTATCGAATTTCGATCGCCTACTTGCCGGGGCAGCGCGTGCTCGGCATTTCCAAACTGTCACGCCTGGTTCATCTGTTGGCGCGGCGGCCGGTGTTGCAAGAGGACCTGACGCAGGAGCTGGCAACACTTCTATTCGAGCGGCTCGAGACGCGCGGATCGGCAGCCTACGTCGAGGGCTTACATCTCTGCATGGCTTCGCGCGGCATCGAAGCGCACGAAGCGCGCGTCGTCACTTCAGCGGTGCGCGGCGTGTTTCGTGATCAGCCTGCGACACGGCAGGAGTTTCTCGATCTGGTGACTGCACCGCAACTCAACTTGCTGTAGAGGAGGCGAGTGGACGACATCGACGAGAAATTACAATTTTTGCGCATCGTCTATTTGCTGATGCTGGTCACCGTTGGCGTGGTGGCGGTGATGGGCTGGCAGCTGGCGGCGAGCCTTTCGCACGGCGCTTTCGATGTCACCATCGCCTACTGTGCCGGCGCGATGACGCTTTTTGAAATGGCAATGATTCCAGTTTTGCGCCGTCGGCTGCTCGCGGTTTCGTCTGTGTCTAGCGACGGCCCAATCGCCAGCGTCGGAGCCGGTCGCTACTTTGCCACCGATTTGCTGACCTGGCTTTTGTGCGAATCGTTTGCCATCTATGGACTGGTCTTGATGTTGCTGTCGGGCAATTTGAAATTCCTGCTCGGTTTCTGCGCGCTGTCGCTATTCAATCTTGCACTCTACGCACCGACGCGCCGCAAACTCGCCGAGGCGATGCGCGCGGGCTAGCTAGAGCTTGCCGACAGCCAACAGCTCACAGCCAACAGTAACTGATTCAGATCTCCACGGATTCAGATCTTCATCGTCGCCCATCTGGCTTCTGCCGTATCCCCATCTGGCTTCTGCCGTATCCCCATCTGGCTTCTGCCGTATCCCCATCTGGCTTCTGCCGTATCCCCATCTGGCCTCTTCCGGTGTCCGAAACTGTTGGCTGTCGGCTGTAGGCTGTGAGCTCTTCTTACGGACAAGCGGTCAGAGAATCGATGAACGCATCGACAAGTTTTGCTCCCTGAGCGTCGACCACAGTGCTGGCGAGCGGGGGCATGCGATTGACATCGAGCGCATGCATGCGCAATGAGACCAGCGACTTTTCGTGATCGCCGGGCAGAATAAGGCGCGCTCCGTTGACTCCGAGATTGGTCTCTTGTGGTAGGGCGTTACAGGCCATGGTGGCGCTCAGCGAGGTGGAGAACCGATAGTCGGCCGGCCCTTGACCGGTCGAATTGGGACGGTGGCAGTAGGAGCAATTGCCGTGCAGATAGGCGCGTGCTCTTTGGTCGATCGCTTCATTTCCGTCGTAGGTCGGATAGGCGATCTGTTTTTGGGCGTCGCCGATCGGCGCGTCAAAAACGCCGATGTGATCAAGCGTCGTCAACTGATTGGACAGGCGCGCGGTCGAGGGATAGGCAAAATTGCGGTTGAGCTGACCGGTTTCGAGCCCCAGCGTACGGCCCGCTGCCGCGGTGTGACAGGTCAAGCAGTCCGATCGACTGGGGTAGGTCCAACTTTGCCCAGCGACCAATTTGGTTTTTCCTGCCGGCAGCAGTGTTGCGTCAGTGCCGGCGTCGTTCCATTCGTAACTGTAGCCGGCCCAATTGCCGTCGGAGTGGCGCATGAACAGGCGAGTTTCGACCAGTGTGCTAGCAATTGAAAATTGCTTCATTACCACCGAACCTAAGGGCAGATCCCAATCGCCGTCGGCACCGAAGTGGATCGTCGCGCCGTCGGGCAACGCCAGCCAGCGCTGCTTGTCGGCACCGTCCGACCACAGCGGGGCATTGACGTCGTAGGGCATGAGGCCAGCGGACGGGCGGCGCGCATCGTTCGGATCGACGCAGCCGGTGGCGCTCAGCACCTTGGGAAAAGTGTCGGGCAGCGGTACGCCGGCGGGCACAATCTTGAGAATTTTTCCGCTGCCGTAATTGAGGACATAGAGTTCACCGTCCGAGCCCTCGGCAAAACTTGAAGCGTTGACCCCCGACATATTGGTCAGTAGCGTCTGCGACGCTTGTCCCATCGCGTCGTACGCGATCGCATACAAATCGCCGTTGACTTCGTCGGCGTAGACGTAGCGCCCGATCAAACTTGGGATCGCGCTGCCGCGATAGACGTACCCACCGGTCACCGAGCGCGAGGCGCCATTTGAGTGCGGATACTCGACGATCGGTTCGATCATCCCCGCGGTTTGGCAGCCCGTCCCCGGATTGTAGCAGTGCATGCCTTCGCGCTGACGCCAACCGTAGTTGCCGCCGCGCCCGACCACATCGACCTCTTCGTACAGATTCTGCCCAACGTCGCCGACCCACAGCTGCGAAGTGGCGCGGTCGAAACTAAACCGCCACGGATTGCGCAAACCCCAAGCGAAGAGTTCCGGCGCCCCGCCATTCGAAGCAAGCGGATTGTCACTCGGGATGCCGTAGCGTTTGCCGTTTGGCGCATGGTCGACGTCGACGCGCAGAATTTTGCCAAAAAACAGGCTGAGATTCTGGGCGCGATTTTCCGGATCGCCGCCGCTGCCACCGTCGCCAAGGCCATAATAGAGATCGCCGTCAGGGCCAAACACGATGTTGCCGCCGTTGTGATTCTCATACGGCTGATCGAGAACGTTCGGTGAATTGTCGTTCGGCGGAAAAATTTTGCTTTCTGTCGCCGCGTCGCCCGAGCCATCCATCTTCAGTGAAAAGCGGCTCACCGTCGAGCGCAGGTTGACTGGGCTCGATCCGCTGTAGGCGGTGTACGAGAGAAAAAAGAAATGGTTGCTCGAAAAATTGGGATGAAACGCCATCCCGAGCAGGCCGGCTTCATTCGGCCCCGAGTTGACGCGAGCGGTGATATCGACGAAGTCGGAAACCTGGGTTGTGTTTTCGTCATTGGCAAACACGCGCACTTTGCCGCCCTTCTGCGCCAGGAACCAACGACTCGAATCGCCCGGTGCTTGGCGCAGTTCTATTGGCAGCGAAAAGGTCAAGTGATTGAATGCTGGCACCACCGTGACCAAAGTGTTTTGCACCGGTCGCGCCGGTGCGACGCAGGTCGGGTTGGCAGGACGATTGTCGAGTCCAAAATCAGCCGGCTCGGCGAGTACTGAAAAATCGAGCGCCAATTGCATCGCCAGATCGGGCAAGCCACCATCGCTGTCGGCGCCGCCGTCTACAGTCGAGTGAAGCGACCGCGAACAGGCGGTGGAAAAAAACAGCGCGGTCAAAATCGTTACCCGCATCGCGGGAGTGTACCAAAGCGGCCCAAACAAACAATGACTGGCAAAGACCACCACGCCAGGGGCGCCCGGAAATCCGAGCGCCGCCGACAGCTCACAGCCGACAGCCTACAGTTTCGGATTCATTCATGAAATCACCTACTCTAGTCCTCCTTTCAAGAGCGAATTTATGGGAGGGTCAACGCGATTTTACGATTTTTCTCCACTGTCAGCTGTAAGCTGTTGGCTGTCGGCGGTGGTAAGAATCGCGAAGCGCGAATCAAC
>JAHFDU010000362.1 GCA_023248835.1 Myxococcales bacterium
GGCGACCGTGGTTCCCGATCGGCCGTCGGAGCGAGACGCCCGGCGGCGTAAGTTTGGTTACTTTGCGATCGCGAATTTATTGGCGTTGGCGATTGGCGCAGGGTTGGTGCTCGCTCTGGCCCGCTTTCCGATCACCACTGCTGATCGCGGACTGTCGGCGTTGTGGCATTTCTTGAGCCGCCACCCGGGCCTCACCGCACTGCTCGCCAGTTTGCCTTTTTTTACCTCGATGCTGGTAGGCCAGCGCGAAATGCGCCGCGTTTTCAAGAAGTGATTTCGTCCACCTTGCGACGAACCGCGTCGTAGTCGTGGGGGAGTTCGGCAAGAAGATTTGGTTGGGCGTGGGCGACGCCGGCGAGAGTGCCTTGCTGATAACCAATTTTGAAGTCGGTAAACTTAAGGCCATTTGCCGTCGAGATCACGACGGCTGAATGGTTCTTGGCGATGACTTTTTTCTGCACCAGTTTTTCCAGCGCGGCAAGAGCAACCCCGGTATGAGGACAGGTGAACAGCCCTTGCAGATCGGCCCGCGCCGCATTTTTGGCAAGTTCGCTTTCCGAGGCCTGCTCGACAATCCCGTCATATTTCTTGAGCGCGGCGATGGCTTTTTCGATCGACACTGGATTGCCGATTTGAATGGCTGACGCCAGTGTGGTCCGAGCTGCCACCGGCACGAATTTCCAAGCGTTTTTGTAGGCGAGATAGAGCGGATTGGCGGCTTCGGCCTGCGCCACCACGATGCGCGGGCGTTTGGTGATGGTTCCAAGCGCTTCCATCATGTCAAAGCCGGCGCCGAGCGCGCTGACATTGCCAAGATTGCCACCCGGAATGATCACAAAATCGGGCACACGCCAGCCGAGCTGCTCGACGATCTCGATCGCCACCGTCTTTTGCCCCTCGAGGCGCAGACTGTTCATCGAATTGGCGAGATAGACGCCGGCTTCGACGGCCAGCCGCTGCACAATGTGCATACAGCCATCAAAATCGGTATCGAGTGCAAGCACGTGCGCGCCGCACGCAAGCGGCTGCACCAACTGGGCCCGGGTAACCTTGCCGCGCGGCAGAATCACAATGCAGGCAATGCCAGCCGCGGCTGCATACGCCGCCAGCGACGCCGAAGTATCGCCGGTCGATGCGCAAGCCACCGCGCGGATCGATCGGCCGCTGCGAATCGCCTGCTGCACCACCGACACCAACACTGTCATCCCGAGATCTTTGAACGATCCGGTGTGCGAAGCGCCGCACTGCTTGAGCCACAATTCGCCGACGCCAAGTTTGGAGGCAAAGCGCTGAAGCGGCAACAGTGGGGTGGCGCCCTCCCCTAATGAAACAATGGCCTCGTCGTCGAGCTCGGGACAGATCCACTCTTTTTTTGTCCACACTCCCGAGGTGCCGGGCCAAGCGACCCGACCGATTCGCGCATCGAAGAGCTGTCGCCATTCAGCACCACTGCGCTGTTTCAGCGGTTCCAAATCATGCGCGACTTCCAACAGGTTCTGACACTGCGGGCAGCGATAGATGGCTTGGTCGAGCGGATAGGTCTCGGAACAGCCGGCAATGCACCTGAATGCGACCCGACGGAACATGCGTTTCCAATTGTATCATGATGACGTCCAGACACGATTTGTCTGGGAGCTTTCGTGGGCGTGGGCGTGGGCGAATCAGCAACAGATAGCGGCGATGCACAGTAGAAAAATGGCACGCTGGTGTTCTGCCGATGCGGCGCGTGTTTTGAGTCGCCACATGTTTCTTGCGCCACCGTCGGCTGAGAGCACGGATTTTCGTTTCACGCCCGCGCCCGCGCCCGCGCCCGCGCCCGCGCCCACGCCCACGAAAGTGACAGACACTTAAAGAAAATGAAGGTTGACTAAACGTACTCTATGTTGTACTTTTAGTTGTACGTATAGAGGATCATGGCAAGGTTCCCCAAAATCATTCCGGTCTCGGATCTGCGGCAGGATGTTGCAGAAGCGGTGAGGAGCGTTCAAGCGTCGCGCGATCCAACTGTGATCACGCAGAGAGGGCGCGCCGCGGTGGTCATGCTGAGCATTCGAGAGTATGAACAGGGGGAATACGAGCGACAAATTCTCTACGCCTTGGCCCGCGGAGAGAGAGAGATCTCGGCGGGAAAGGGACACGACCTCGATTCGGTGATGGCGGAAGCCGACGAGATCTTGAGAGGCAACGAGCCTTGAAAGTACGGTTCACCCCGTCGGCTCGGCGCCAGTTCATTAATATCGTTGAATACATCAGGCAAGACAATCCGACGGCAGCACGCGCGTTTCGCAAGCGCGTCGAACACAGTCTTCGCCGCCTCACCCGCTTTCCAAATTCCGGTCGTACCATCCCCGAGT
The DNA here is from genome assembly GCA_023248835.1 of Myxococcales bacterium. Classification (GTDB taxonomy): domain Bacteria; phylum Myxococcota_A; class Polyangia; order Palsa-1104; family Palsa-1104; genus JAHFDU01. Next base: position 2,355 of record JAHFDU010000362.1, read on the forward strand.
TTCCCGACCTACCCTTCAGGGAAGTGATCGTGGGTGCCTACCGCTTCTTCTATCGCATCAGCGGCCGTGTTGTTTGGATCGCTGCAGCCTGGCACGGCGCCCAATCGCTCAGCCCGACTCGGATGAACGAAGACGAATGAAGGAAAAACCACTCTCTACTGGGTGCAGCGCCGGCTCGGCCCGTCGTCGGTGACAGTGATGTATTGCCCGTCGGTAGAGAGAGGCGGCGCGGTTCAGTCGCTCAAATCGTCCATTCGGATGCACCAATCGGCGGTCTGAGAAAACGCGCTATCTATTCATTTCGCAATTGCCTATTCCCTCCCTACGCAGCACACACAACCGCTGCAAAAGGAGAAAACATGAAAACGAAATTATTGGCTTCTGGAATTCTGTTGTTGTCGATGGGCGTGGCGCGGGCCGATGCACCAGGGGGAATCGGCAGCTGGCGCGGCACCGGCACATCCTTCGATCGCGATGGCAAAGTCAGCGCGGAGTTTTCCGTCGAGCTCGAGCGCCGCGCCGTCGATGAGCACAGCATAGACATGCACGGTCAGGTGGTATTAACAAGCGGCAAGGTGATAGAGATTTCACAACACATCAAGCACGACGGCGATCGCTTTTCGATCGAGAGCAACCGCGGCAAAGGCGGCGGTCGCTGCTTCGGCGAGGGTTTGTGCGAGAGTTACGAGGATACTGGCAATGGCAAAGGGTTCGCCACCACCATCATTCTCGATGCGCCTGGCCACATGCGCCTCTTGACGGTTGAACTTGATCACGGCGAAGCAGTCGGCTTCATCCGCCAGTCACTCACTCTGATCAAAAAATAAAAAATAAACCGCAAACCAATATCCGCTCACCCTTAGCGTCCTTCGCCCTTCGGCAAGCTCAGGAGGCTCAGGATGAGCGGAGTCCCCCCCGACTATGCAGAGCCCTGAGCTTGCCGAAGGGTCGAAGCACAAGCTCAGGGTGAGCGGAAAATTACGCAAGGTGCGACAATGGAAACCGTGATCGTGACAAAACGAGACCACATGCTGCGCAAATTCTTGGCCTCCATTTTTCTTCTTAATCCCCTCGTCTGCGGAGCGATCACGCTGGTGTTTTCGTCAAGCTGGCGCGCGTTTCTTATAGCGCTATTCATCGCCACCCTCTGCACTTCGTTCGGCTGGTTCTTTGTCGACTCGATCCGCTTCCTCGAAGGCATCGTCTACAAGTACCGAGGGCGTGCAGCTCCGACACACGGTCTTGGCTGGGCGTACGCGCTGGCTATCGTCTCGATGCCATTCGGCCTGTCGCTTTCGTATTTAGCCATGCCTTGGCTCTATCGCCAGCTCGGCATGACCGAGAGGCCCTTAACCATCGGCAACTATAAATCTGGTCTACTAATCGGCACCGTTTTTGCAGGCCTTTTTTTCCTCTGGGAGGCGCGCAACGACGCAAAGTTGCAGCTGCGCGAGCGCGAAAAACAGCACCTGCAGGCACAGCTTTCAGCGCTCACGGCGCAGCTGAATCCACATCTATTGTTCAACGCGCTCAACACCGTGGCCGCGCTGATCCCGAGCGATCCGGAAAAGGCCGAGGCGACGGTGCTGCGACTGGCTGATCTTTATCGCAGCGTGCTCGAAGCGACCCAGCGAACCACTCATTCACTCTCCGACGAACTCGCCTTGTGTCGCGCCTATCTCGATGTCGAAAGCGCACGTTTTGGTTCACGTTTGCAGAGCTCGATCGAGATCGACAAAGCGGTGCAAGCAGACGCGGTCGAGGTACCCGTGCTGCTCTTGCAGCCGATCATCGAAAACGC
>JAHFDU010000363.1 GCA_023248835.1 Myxococcales bacterium
AAATCAAACGGCGGTCGCGTTGCCCGCTTTTTCGAGCTGCGGGATGCGTTCACGAGCTGGGCGAAATACTCAAAGCAGCTCGGCGAGCATGCGCAAGGCCACGGACGAATCTACGGCGCGGTGAAATATTATGGCGCTCACACCGGACGCTTTTCTGCTGGTGGACGCGATGCCGAAAAACTGAATATTCAAAATCTCCCTCGCGGCGGTAAGCGCTCGTATCCGCAACTGCGTCAAACCAGACGCGTGCTCGCTGCTGATAGCGACGAATCTTGGGTGTCGTGCGACTTGTCGACTATCGAGCCGCGGATCACTGCGTTTCTTGCCGGCCAAACGAATTTGGTTGAGCGATTCCGCAACGGCGATGACGTCTACATTTGGTTCACGTCGCTGGCGTTTCCCGGCGTGCAGATTGTCAAAGGTGGCGAGAACGATCATCTGCGCCAACTCGGCAAACAAGCGGTCATCGGTCTTGGCTTCGGCATGGGCGCCGATCGATTTGCAAGGAATCTTATCGCTGAAGATCCGACCGTTGACCGCAGCGCTGCCGAACGGCTGCACGCGCTGTATCAGCAAACGTTTCCGCAAATCGTTGCGCTGCGCAAAGCATATTTCGAAGCCTACGTCGCTGCCGCCGAGAGTGGCCTGCACAGTCGCGTGGGCGGCTGCAGCTTCAGTCGCGTGAGCGAATTCGCTGGCGCCGGACTCAGCGTCGTAGTCGAGCTCCCGACTGGCCGTACGCTGTTCTACCGCAGTGTCACCAGCCGAACCGAGATTGCACCGTGGGGCGGATTGGTCAACGCGCAGTGGTACGCGCCAGCGTTTCGCTTCGATCTAAGCGACAAGAAACGCACTCACGGTGTCGGGCCTACGCAAAAGTTTCCCGACGGCCGCGTGCGTGCAAGATTGATTCCGCATGTGCTCATCGAAAATATCGTGCAAGCGACCGCACGTGATCTGATGGGCGCGCAAATGGCCGAGCTCGAGCAGCAACATGGCTTGCCGGTGCGCTTCAGCGTGCATGATGAAGTGGTGGTGGCGACTGCTCGCTGCGTTTGCGCCCACGTTGATGATCACGATGCCGATTGCGCCTGGATGCGCGGCCGCCAAGTCGTAAAGACGGTGATGTCGAGTGTACCAGTGCGGCTGCCAGGCCTTGTCGCTCTGCCGGTCGCCTGCGAGCTCAGCGACACGATTCGAGAGCGCTACGGCTGATGGCTGGCTTGCCACGCCTTCGCCGCAGCTTCGCCACCGCTTTCGCCGCAATGCAACTATATGGAATTTAAGGCAGCCACGTCGCCACGCGGTTTTTGAGCAAAATCTCTCAGGATCGCGTTTGCGGAGGCAAGCCAAGATCATCGCTGTGTATGGCAGTTTACATTATAAAACATATTATAGGGATGTATGGGCAAATGTTTGTGACTTTATGATCGAGATCGTCTCCCTGTGAACACCGTGCGGTGAGTTTTCATCGAAAACCGTGTGGCGACGCGGCGGCCTTAGAAATCAAATACTTGCACTGCGGCAGGTCGTGCGGCGAGTTGGCGGCGAAGCGGCGGCGGCGCGGTGGCGATCACCGGCCATTCGCTGTGCGACGTTTTCTGTCCGATATCCGGACACTGTCCGGCATCCGGACAAAAACCGCCACTCACGGCGCGCAAACTCGCGGAACTTTGACGATGAGTGAGCGGCATACGGCTTGTATAGCGGTACATGAGTGGCCACCAAGCCCGCCAGGAGCGCTTGCTTTGACCGCTCACTTGGCGCTGCATCGGGGTCGCTGTCGCAAGCCTATCTCCGGCGCGAGCCTGAGAAAACCGTGCTCTACGATATCGTGCGGCGTCACTACCGGTTGTTCATCGCTGACGCCAACGAGCACAATCCCTACGGCTACTCGATACCCAAGTTTGTCGAACGTGAATTTGAAAGCTATCTATCTTGCGGGCGGCTCAGTGAGGGATTCGTCCGCGTTGCGTGCAAGAGCTGCAAGCAGGAAATTTTAGTCGGCCTGTCCTGCAAGCGGCGTGGGCTCTGCCCGAGTTGTTGCACGCGCCGGATGAGGACAGTGCGGCGTATCTGGTCGATCACGTCTTCACGGCGGAGCTGCCGATGCGCCAGTGGGTGCTGTCACTGCCCACGTGCGATCCGCTTTCGACTGGCGTACCGGCCCGCGATCGTTTCGCGTGTGCTCGAGATTTTTATGCGCACCGTGTTCGCGTGGCAGCGGCGGTGCGCGTGCCGGTTGGGAGTCAAGCGCGGCCATCCCGGTTCGGTAACTTCCATTCAGCGGTTTTCATCGACGCTGAGCACCAACGTTCACTTTCATTCGCTGTTTCCCGATGGCGTATTCACCGAACAACCTGACGGTACGGTACGCTTTGTTGAAATCGATCCGCCGACCGACGCGGAGGTCGAAGCGATCACGCGCAAGATTGCCATCCGCGTACTGCGCCTCTTTCAATCGCTCGATGAAACCGGCGATAGCGCCGCTTCGAGTGAGCCGCTGCTCGAGAGCCTGCTGCCGCCAGAGAAATCTCCACATGCGGGCGAAGCGATCGAAATCAAGAAGTCCCCTCGCTGTGCGCTGCTCGGCGGTTTTTCAATTCACGCCAACGTCAGCATCGGTGCCGACAAGAAGGACGCAGTGGAGCGCCTTTGTCGCTACATCATGCGGCCGCCGGTAGCGTTAAGCCGGCTTGCTCAACTGAGCAATGGCACGATCTCCTATCGCGTCAAGAATTTAGCGCCGCATCAGCCTGCCGTGTTGCGCTTCGAGCCACTGGTGTTCATGCGCAAGCTGGCCCAGCTTATTCCTCCGCCAAGGGTGCACATCGTGAGATATTTCGGCGTATGGGCGCCGAACGCGAAGCTGCGATCGAAAGTTGTGCCGCTGGTTGCGGCTCGACCCGTGACATGCGCCGGTTCGCAGCGCTGTGTCTGTTCCTCGGGGCGTGCCGGGTCCCGCCCGCCGCCGCCCCGCAGCGAGGGGAACCCATGAAACGGAGCTGTTGCACGCGCGCGTCGGCGCCGGTCGCGCTGCCGGGGGGCGTCGCCGACACCGCGACGTCCACCGGGTTCGTGGTCGGGGAAACCGGCGTGCTGGAGGCCATCGACCTCGCCGACGGGCGAGTGCGCTGGGGACTGCCAGGCGCGGCGCCGCTCATCGCGCTGCACGGAACGCTGTTCGCCGCCGTCGCGGAGAGCGGCGTGCGCGTGGTGGCGCTGGATGGCGGAACCGGCGCGCGCCAGTTCGCTGCTCAGCTCCTGCTTTCGGGGCCGCCTCCGGTGTTCTTCGCCGCGCGCCTCGACGGTGGCCGCCTGATGGTCGCGTGGCGCGAGCGAGCCCCGACGCAGGCGGCGCAACCGGTCGCGCGGCCGCTGTTCGAGGAGGAGCACGCCGCGGCGGTCGACCTGACGAGCGGCCGCGTGCAGTCGATCCCAGTGGCCGAGGCTGCGCCGCCCACGCCCCCGCCGACGGGGGTCGACGTGGCGACGCTGCTGCTCGATCAGACGGGCACCGTGCGCGCGTGGGCACACGGCGACTCCATCGCCGCCCTCAGTGTCGACGGGGGCGCGCTCATCCTGCGGACCTTCTCCCACCTGGGCGGCGCCGCGGTTTCCACCTCTACCCTGCTGCCGTCGCTGCCCGCTCCCGGGTACTTCCGCAACTACCGGCCGCCCGACGGAGCGCACGTCTACCTGGTGCTCTGCAACGACCGCCCCGAAGGAGGGGTGCCGCCGGGCGGCCGCTGCCGGTGGGCCGTCTTCGCCGTGGACACGGGGGCCCGGGTGGCGGACGTGCCGTTCGAGCCGTCTGGGCTCCCGCCCGCGCCGGCGCTGCTGGGGACGCGGCTCTACTACGCCGTGAGCGCGGGGGCGGGCGCCTACCTCGAGCGGCGTCGGCTCCGCGCCGTGGATGTGGCGACCGCAGCGACGGTCTGGGAGCATCCTCTCGCCTCCGCGGACCGGCCCTCACCGATTCCCGGCGGATAAGCGTATTGGCCTCGTGAATCGCGTCTCGTGAATCGCGCGTATCACCTCGCTGCAACCCGTCGTGAACAATAATCTGTAACGGCGTAATTTCGATTTCATCGAGGAGGTGGCGATGGAATCGGAGAGCAAAGAGGCGCTCTGCGCTGAACTCCAGGCA
>JAHFDU010000042.1 GCA_023248835.1 Myxococcales bacterium
CCGTCGACTCGGCAAAAGCATCGCCACCGTAGAAATCGAATGCGCGCCCCGCCGCTCCGGGCAATCGAAAGTCGCCAACGCACACAACATCGCTGCCTATTTCCAAGAAATTTGGCGAATTCGTCGCTCGCTGAGAAACAAATCTACTTAGGACGTTGATTGAGCGCTTTGAGAAGCCGTCCGAGATGGTGCGACACCGCCTCGTCCACCTCCCACTGTAACGCTATGCCATTGGGCTCGTGGCGCACCACTTTGGCCGGCGTACGCACTGCGTGCCGCGCCATGCTGTGCGGATCGAAGATCAGTACGTCGACTGGCGCTCCCGGTTGGTACTCGCTTAAGTCTTGTCCGTCGGAAGACAAGAAAACCCCACCGAGAGAAATATTGATCGCCTCTAAAATCAACGTCTCTTCTTTGCCGATGATCTCCACCGAAGCGAAGAGCTCAAACCGAGGATGGCACCGCTGTTCGTGGCCGGGCGTACCAGGCGTAGGAGGTGGCTGCATTCTTCACCAGTAGCACAAATCTTTTTTCGCCACCAATTCTTGAGCCAGGATATTTTTGTTGTTCCATGCCAAACAGGCGGAGGAACTTGCGATTCCGCTCGCTTCTGGTTTTATTGCAGGAGAGGCACTTTTGGCTGTGCTTCTGCCAATTTTGATGGTACTAGGGCTGCTGCCGCCGCAGTGACTGCGGTCGAGGGTACGTGATGGAAAAAATCGTGAAGCCGCACACACACGAGATGCGTATCTCCTGCAAAGACAGCGCAAAAACGCTGCGTTTCGCCGGGCTCGACGCGCATATGCTATGGGGAGAGCTGTTTGACTCCTGCACGCTTCTGAACAATGAACGCGAGCCGGTGCGCACCCACGAATCCGGCGTTCTGGTCGGCACGCTCTCGCTGCCCAAAGTCGACTGGTCGACGGTGATGAAAATTATCGAGGAAAACACCCTTTTCGGCGGCGGCAAAACCATCAACGCGCTGCACGAAAAAGACACGGTCAGCACCATCAACTAGCGTTACCGCGCGGCGATCATCGCCAGTTTCAATACGATTTCTGGAGTGGGCTGTGACTCGCCGTTTTTCAGTCGTGCAAGTTCGGCCTTACTGACCCCGAGCTCGTCGGCCAGATCGCTCGGACTGATCGACTTCCCGATGCCAGCGAAGGCGCCGCATGCCATCTCCCGCAAGCGACGGTCGAACTTCGGCTCCATCGCGGCGTCGATTTCCTTTGCGATCGGTCCGTTCATCCATTCGGTGCCGCATTTTTGGCAAGTTGGAATTTTTAAGGTCGCTGGCACTGAAAGATCGCCGATGCTGCGGTACTGCATGGTGCGACCGCGGCCGGCGCGTTTGGTGATCTTGTCGCCGCAGTCGAGACAGCGTTTCAGTAGCCTCGCGCGACTCACGGGTTGACCCATCCAGCGTCGGTCTTGATCGGGCGCTGTATCGGCTCGATCTCTACTGCAGCGCTTTCGTTTTCTTCATCGAGTACAACCGCCACCCGCCAGCCAACGCCACTGGCACCCTGCACCGCATAGACGTCGACCGGTCCGCGGGCGCGCTTTTCAATCTCAATGAGGTGACGCTCGGTGAGTGCCGCCACCAGCGTCTGCACCGCCGCCACTGCACCAGAGCGATCGCCCGGGAAAAAACTCACCGCGCGGCCAATCTTGACCCACAACTTGCCGTCTTCGCGCGCCAGTGTCTTTACGAGCTGCAGATTCCAGTGAGGTCGCACGCGACGCAGCATATCGAAAATCTGGTAAAATAGTGCATGGCTTTTAGGACGCAATGTCCGGTCCGGTTTGGCGATGTCGATCACGCAGGCATTGTCTACTACCCGCACTTCTTCATCTATTTTCACGAGGCATTTGAGGATTTCTTCAACGAGAACGCACAGAAATATTCGGAATTGCTCAACCAGCGACGGCTCGGATTTCCGACGGTGCACATCGAAATCGATTATTCGGCGCCACTGCGTTACGGCGATGCGCTCGACATTGAGCTCAGTGTGCCGAAACTGACCGCGCGCTCTGCGATGTTTCGCTATGTCGGCTTTCGCCACTCCGATGGCAAGCAGGCCTGTGAGGCCAGCATCACTTGCGTCTGTGTCCACCTCGATCATTTTTCCGCACTGCCAATTCCCGACGATTTGCGCGATCTTTTTGCTAAGTTCGCAGAATGAGCGATCCCGTCCCCGCTGCCACTGTCATCGTGCTGCGCCCGAGTGATGCAAACTTCGAAGTGCTGATGGTGCGGCGCCATCGCGGCTCGCGCTTCATGGCCGATTCGTTTGTTTTCCCGGGCGGGCGCGTCGAGCCGAGCGATCCGAGTTTGCTGCACGCCGCGACGCGCGAAGTTCGTGAAGAGGTCGCGCTGGTGATCGATGAACAATCACTGGTGCCGATCGCACACTGGATTACGCCGTCGAGCGAGCCACGACGCTACGACACCTATTTTTATGTGACAACAATGCCTCCCGGGCAGACCGCCAAGCACGATGCGGTCGAAACCACTGAACTCTTGTGGGCGACGCCAGGAGATGTGCTGCGCCGCAATGAAGCTGGCGAACTCAAGTTGCCACCACCGACGATTTGCAATCTGCGCGACCTAAGCAGGCACTCTTCGATCGAGGCGGTGCTCGGCTGGGCGCGACAAAAGACCATCGTAGCGATTCTGCCCAAGCTTGCGCCCGTCGAAGATTCGCTCGCAATACTATTACCCTGGGACCGCGACTACGTCGCAACTCCAGGCGAAACGCGCGCCATCGATGCAAGTCATCCCATCGCCCAAGGCCCGTCGCGCTTTCTGCTCAAAGACGGCAGATGGTGGGGAAAAATTCAAAAAATTTGAGCTGACCGCGGGCATTATATACGTTATCGTAGCGGTGAGGAGTCATGTCTGACAATCACAGTTTCCAGGGACAGCACTCCCCTACTCATTCAAACGAAGCTCATGGTCATCATCATGGGCATAAGCAAGACCATCGGCACCGGCATCATGCTGTGAAAAAAAGCCGCACCAAGATGCCCGGCGGAAAACATTGGAAAGAGGGCCATTGCAGCGTTCATCTCACTCTATTGACTGGCCGCCAGATCAACGAAGAAAAAATCAGCGTTGAATACGCACACCAACTGATTGACAACCATGCCAGTGCGATTCGCGGCTGGATCGCTGGTGCTCGCGAAGGTCACTATGCGCTGTACAAGTTGCGCAATAGCGGCGGCACCGATGGCATCGTCGGCTCGCTTTCAGAATCGGCGGCCGAAGCCAGCGCAGCCGTTTCGGACGCTTGGTCCTGGACCAAGCAAGCGCTCCATGTCGGATCAGGCAAGAAAGCGCCCTCCAAGCAAGGCGAAGTCAAACTACCCGAATTTGAAATTTGGGATGCGCCGAGCGGAACTCTGGCCAAAGCGCAGCAACTGATAAGAGCCGGCGAGCTCCAGCGTGCGATCGGTGTTTTGAATGACGCCGCCGCGGCTTACCGCGACAGTTATCACCGGCTGCTCAGTTATCGCGAGCGAACCGAGGCTGGCGCTGAGACAGCGATCGCAGCGCTACAAATCGCCAAGGTCGCCGGCGCGATTGCGGCCACCATCGCCACTGGCGGCCTCGCCAGCGGAGTGGTCGGTACTTCATTGGTCGCCGGAAGTACCGCCGGAGTATATGCAATGGCGCTCGAGGCCTCCGAGCAGGGTTCGGAAAAAGCACTCGACATGCGCAAGGAAATGGACTGGAAAAAAGTCCTCGAAAAGGGCCAAGACGCCGCAATCCAAGGACTGGTCGGCGGTTTCGCTGCCGGCGCACTCGGGCCAGTGTTCAAGGCGGGCCTTGGCAAAGTACTCCTGAAGCGAATTCCGCCGCAGTTTGCACAAGCGGTGACCACTCATTTGTCCGAGATCCTCGCCGGTATTGCTTCGGGGCCGATCACGACCGCAGTCACCATCGCCGTGCACGACGCCCAGGGCGGACGCAAAGATGGCGAGACGATGGGGCAATTCATGGAACGCGTCGGCAACCATGTGTGGGACGAAATGTTTACCGACATGTCGGCGGAGAACATCGCGCGGGATATTCTTGTTCAGATCGGTCTCGGTGCAATGATGCGCCGTCGGCCCCATCACGAGACGACGATCGAACGGGCACCAGCGCATGTGACGCATCCTCCACCGATGGCGCCCCCAGCCGGACACCACGGAGATTTTCACGTCGACGGACATCACGCCACCATTCGGAACCCGCGCAGAGCGCCGGGAGCCCCAGCGGCTTCGCCGCACGCGCCAGCGGGGCTTCAGTCGGGTACTCACGCACGCCCAATGGCGGCTGTCGGCGAAGTCGCACACGGGCCTCTCTCCGGTGCTCACGCACGCCCAATGGCGGCTGTCGGCGAAGTCGCGCCCGTCCGTCGTGACCATCACTCTGGCGCCCATTCGGCGGTGACCGAGCCGGTGCCGCATCCTGCGCCAACCGCCCACGCTGATCCGCCTGCAGCCAAAGCGCACCGCAGCGAACCGGCACACCACGAGCCGGTAGCGCCACACGAGAGCACTCCAGCATCGCGTTCCCAGTCGCACGGAGAGATTATGGGCGACCGGTTGATCTCGGCTCGTCAGCGGCGCGCTTTTCACAGAGAAGAACTAGGTCGGGTCAAACGCGCGGCCCAAGAGTGTCGGCAAGAGATACGTCAAATCGAGGGAGAAATGCGTGGAGCCTCAAAAGAAGCCAGACGGGCGCTTGAAGGAAAGCTGGAGAACGTCGACGCCGAACTCAAGCGATTCGAAAACGCGGCGCATCATCATGCAAGCGAGGTAGGCCACCTAAATGGCGACGTGACTCACCTTGAGGGGATGTTGGGGATCTCGACATGAGCCTACGTAGGTTACGAGGTGCCGCAATCCGCCGATTCAGTTAGTATCTTTTTTGTGGGTAACGAAACAGCGCCAAGTACCAAGCTCATCGCCAAGTTTTGCGTCAACGGATCCGAACACGAGCTGGCGGTGCGACCGTATGACGTGCTGCTTGACGTGCTGCGCGAAAATCTCTCACTCACTGCGACCAAGCGCGGCTGCGACATGGGCACTTGCGGCTGCTGCACCGTGCTGCTCGACGGTGAGGCGCGGCTGTCTTGTCTGACCTTGGCGCTCGACGCGGTCGGCAAATCGATCACCACCTTGGAAGGCATTCGTGAAGGTGCGGTGCTCGACGAGCTGCAGCGCTGCTGGTATGAAACCGGCGCCTCGCAATGCGGCTTCTGCTCGCCCGGTTTTATTTTGTCTTCCAAAGCACTGCTCGACCGCAAGCCGGAGGCGACGCTCGACGAAATCAAAGAAGCGATCTCGGGCAACATCTGCCGATGCACTGGCTACGCCAAAATTCTCGAAGCGATTCAGATCGCCCAAAAACAAAAACTCGATCGAAATATTTGCAAATAGAATCAGCTCTACTTGCCGTAGCATTTGAAGCCCCGGGTGGCGGCATACGCCGAGGCGGAGCAGCAAGTCCCCGTCTCAGAAATTCACGTAGCCGGGCAACTCGCCTGTTTCGTACATCGGCTGGAGCGCCCGCATTTCCTGGTTGTAACGACGGATCTCCGATTCAAATTTTACTCTCTCGGCAGGAATCTCCGCGAGTCTGCGGCTGCCTGCCGCGCGCTCGCTGGAAACCTGCTGTTTGAGCCAGTCGACACTGCGCTGCAGTTCCGCCCGAGATCGCAGGAGTTGGGCATAGGTTGTTGGGGAGGGCTGCGCTTGTTTCTGGCTCTCCGATCGCTGCTCAAATCGAAGCAAGACCTGCTCGAGCAACCCCATCTGCTGATCAAGTTCGCCGTGAATCACCCGCTCCAGCTGTTTTAGCTGCGCGCTGGCTTGAGCAATCGCCGCCTTGAGGGCTGCCAGATCGACAGCAAGATCAGCGGCAAGGTCGGGAGACTTCCTCACCGCATCCTCGAGTGTCTCGAGATTGTTGATGGATGTTACCATATGTCTGTCTACTTCGAGCCATTGAAGCGCCAGACCGGTGATCGGGTTTTCCTTCGCCAGAAGACTCAGCTCCAACATCTGCTGCCTCGGGTGGCTGGTGAATTGATCTTGAAGCAGTTGGCGCTTGACGCGGGTTTTGCGGTCAAGGTCGGTCAGCTCTTGTTGTTGCTTTCCGAACTCTGGCTCGTGGGCGGGATGAGCAATCTGAGCGGGGAGATTGGCCTGCTCTACGTCGAGTCTTGCGAGATCACTCATTCGATTCTCAATATTGCCCTCCAGACTCTTGCGACGCATCGCATTCAAGTCGCGACGGTACTCTTTGGCCGACGCTCTAAGCTCGAACCACTTGCCAGATTGCAACACCACTTTGAAGCCTGTGACGTTCCAAGCAAAAAAATCGACCATTCCCGACAATGCGATCTTCAGCGCGTCCCCTCCGACGACGAACGAGGCCACGCCCGCGCCCGGTGTGGTTGGGTGAACTTCTCGCACATCAGTCAACTCTTCGATGGTGACGCCCTGAACCGGCATTTCATCGAATCGAATCGTGGCGCTGGCGCGGTAGATTGGTGGATGGGTGGCGGTGATCTCGATATCGAGCGGTTGCGAGAGTTTGACTGGCCCCGCGTAGAGCCTCTGCATAGGCGGCTGGGATGGCAAAAAGTAGTTCGATGGCACCAGCTCATAACCGCCGCCCCAGGCGGGTGGCAAGTGACACAACACCGATTGACCGAGTGCATCATCACCGCAAGTCAGCGCGGTGCCGGCGGGAATCCGCCGCCGCCTGCCATCCGCTCCAGCGGTGACAAAATCAAGCGCCAAGACCCGCGATCCCTGCTTGTCACCGAGGGCGCCTGGCTTGAGCGCGCTGTTCACAGTGCGTTCAAGCTGCGCGTTTTCGTCGGTCGCCCAAGCGGAAGGGTTACTTGCGGTTTGCGAGTCTGGTTGTCTGCTCGGTCCTGAAATTTTCGCCAGTGCCGACTCATCGAGGTCCAGGCGACGATGCTTGAGCCGCAACTGCAACCGCCGCCGCTCTTCCGCTGTTATTTGCTGTCGATCCCCATCCGCAGGCAGGTCGGTCGGCGTGGCATTTTCAGGGTGTTTAGGTTTGTCGCGGTCAGCCACTTCAGTGAGTCACTCATGACATCAAATGATAAATAATTCAATAAAAATTTACCGTTAGTGAACAACAACAGCCGATGCGCCCCCGGCGCGACTCGAACGCGCGACCCCCGGCTTAGAAGGCCGGTGCTCTATCCAGCTGAGCTACGGGAGCAGACTTAAATTTCAAATACTTAAGACGTTGTTCGTTTTCGAACGTGGTTTCGCGTAACCACGGCGTAACCAATTTGCACTGTTTTGCGCTTGCGGCAGCGATACTACCTCACCCGTTTGGCCCAAGTCGATCGCAATAACCTGATAGTCCGATTCTCGAAAGAGCTCAGGGCGCATGTGCGCGTACGTTACAACTGTGCTGCTGTGTCCCATGATGACAGCCGGGGTGGCGAAGACCAAGGCCGAAAATCCAAATGTGGGCAGCTACTTCCGTGAAACTACCTTGGAGCCGATGTCGGGAATTGAACCCGAGACCTACGGTTTACGAAACCGTTGCTCTACCCCTGAGCTACATCGGCAAAACGAGGCAGTATTACGCGACTCGAGACTTGGTTGCCAAGCGTTTTCTCTCGTGGTGCACCGTGAAAATCAACAGCCCGATGCCGGCAAATAGAACCGCGACGCAGCAATATTGCGCCGGAGTCAGACCAAAATAGCGCACGTCGGAGGAGCCCGGCACGTCGGTGGCGCGGAGAAAATCTAGGACGAAGCGCACCGGCGCGTAGGCAAGGGTCAGCAGGGTGACGTAGAGGCCGACCGGCCGGTTCTTTTGGAAGAGCAGCAGAAACGTGGTGGTGATGCACAGCGCCCACAGCGCTTCGTCGAGGCCGAGATCGTGACGCTGGCCGGTGGGATATTGCAGCGAAAGAAAAAAGTGGGTCAGTCGCCCTGGATGATCGTGCGCAGTGAAGCAGCCGAGGCGGCCGAAGAACCAACCAGCGGCGAGCCCGAACGCAAGCGAATCGGCGTAGGGCATGACCGGCTGTCGGTGCACTTTGGCCCAATAGATCATTCCCGCAATGGCGCCGATGAAGCCGCCGAATGAAGAGATGCCCGCAAATACATTGATGTAGTCGAAAAACCCCGGATTGCCGCCTGCGGTACGATAAGCGATCACGTCGAAAACGTGGGCGAAGATGAAACCCGGCACCAGCGACCAAGTGATCATCTGCGCAACGACGTGATCACGCAGCCCGAGCTGGCGCCCGCGCAGCGTGGTGAGCTTGGCGCCGATCAAGATGCCAGAGGCGACCAGGATGCCGAAAAAGTGAATTCCGACCGGGTGGCCCGAAAGCCGAAACAGCGTGGGCATGTGTTTGTCGAGATCGAACCAAGGAATCATGTGGGTAGTTATACGGCCAAAAAAAAGGAACTCGCAAATGGAATCGGATTTGCTTACAAAAGACCATGCACAAAGCTGCGCTGTTTTTGGGGAGCCTGGCGCTGTGCGCGCTGCTGCTGCCGCGCGCGCCTCTGCCGCCCCACAGCGAAGCACGAGCGGTGGCTGCCGCAGAGATGCTGCACGCCCGTTTCTTTGTTGTCACCGAGCTTGCTCAAGGTGGACTTGCCACCGTGGCGCTGGCACCATCCGCGTGGCTGACCGAGCGCTGCCACTTGGTTGGGCGCGCGCGGCTGGCAGTGCTGGCGATCCCGTCGCTGCTCTGCACGGCGTTGCTCTCGGTGCTGCTGTTTGGATCAGCGCTTAGGCGCAAGGCGACCGCGAAAGCAGCGTTTTCCTATGCGGCACTGGTTCTGCTTTCGACTCCGTTGGTGATCTATGCGCGGCTACCCGATGGCACTCTGCTGGCGACGCTGCTCTTGTGTGCGGCGGTGCAGTGGCTGCGACGCGACGCGATGGTGGCTGACGTTGGCATCGCGCTGACAGCGTCGCTGTTGGTGCTTTGTGACCCAGTCTATCTCGGCGCCGCAGCGCTGCTGGTGCTGGTGCGGGCGGCGCAGATGGTGCGCACGAGCTGGTGGCGAGCGCTTGCGATTTGCCTGATGTTCGCTCCAGGATTGATCCTCGCCTGGCTGGCTCATCAGCGCGCCGGCATGGGTGGCGCGCCGATCTGCGATCTGGTCGACGGCGTTGTCGGCCTTACCCTGTCGGCTGGAAAAGGAATTATTTGGTATTGCCCGATTCTTGTTGCCGCGCTCTGGTATTGGCCGGCTTGGTGGCGCACCGATCGGCGGAGTGCGCTGCTGTCACTCGCTGTCGTGACGCTGGTGCTGTTGCCGCTCGGTCGGCAAGCCAATTGGCACGGCGATCCAGCTTGGGGACCGCGTCGATTTTTGCCGGTGTTGCCGCTGCTCTGTGAACCGTTGCAGTTAGGTCTTGCGCGTCTTACTGTCGCGACTCGCCCGGCCCGTCTCGCTTTCGCCATCGTTGCGCTGATCGGTGGATCGGTTCAAATTCTCGGCCTGGCTTTTCCTCCGACTACCTATCTGCGAATGGTGACCCAGATGAAAGATCGCAGCGGCGCCAAGTCGTGGTTTGTTGCGGCGCCGAGTGAAGCGCACTACATCGCCTACCTTTCACCGCTGCGCGGCCATTTTTGGTTGCTCTCACACTTCGTGCGGCGTGATCCGCGCTTCGAACGCGATCCTCCTTGGCGTTTGATTGTGTCGCCGCTCAGCAAATCCGATTGGCGCGCGGTTCTCGGTGAGGGCCCACAAATCGATTGGTGGATCCTTGGCAAATGGGCAGTAGACCGAAATTAGTCGTTCCTTTTACAAGAAAAAAGTGGTACACTAAATGTGGACAGAGTGTTGGGATCGCAGATGGGAACCCGCATCGGTTGTATAGCAGTCTGGCTGTCTTTCTTGGCGTTTTCCACAGCCCGGGCGGATCCGCCAGAAGACACCATTTCCGCTCGCCGCCATTTTTACCGTGGCGAGCGCCTCTACGCCGTCGGAAAATTTCAGGCTGCGCTGGAGGCATTTACCGCGGCATATGAAGCGGCCGCCAAACCCGGATTACTGTTCAATATCGGACAATGTCACCGCCGGCTTGGCCACACCGACGAAGCAATTTTCTTCTTCAATGGATTTCTACAGGGCGATCCTAAGGCCGATCAGAAAGAAATCGCCGCGCTGATCGCCGAACAACAGGAGGTGAAGCGCACCCGCGCAGCCGCAGTGGCTTTGACAGCGCGCCCGCCGCCGAGCCCATCCACCGAAACACCGAGTACGAGCCCCCCGCCCACGGTTGCAACCCCTCTGCTTTTGCCGCTGCCGGTTCGGCAGCCGGTGAAAACGCCTACCTACAAGAAATGGTGGCCTTGGACAATCGCCGCGGTGGTGGTCGCGGGGGCAGTGACCGCCACCGCTGTTGGCGTGACCACCACCACTTCTCATCTGCCCGGCGGCAAACTCGGATCGATTGATGCACGGTAATAGTCTACGCCGGCTGACGTTGCTCGCTTGCGTGTGGAGCGCGGGCGTCGCCTGCCACGGATCGACATTGAAAGTCACCGACATTCGAGTCCACGCGCTATTTGGCGCCGCTTTTGAGATCGACCAGCTGCGCTTTGCCGCCAGCGACGGTGAAACTGCACTGTTCGCGCCTGTGGTGCGCCCGGCGGTGGCGGCCGGTCCCCTCGCCTCCGGCGTCGATGTCACCATTGTGCTCAAAGACAGCATGGCACAAGACCAGATCACGGTGGAGGTGACCGGACTCAAAGACGGCATGGCCATCGCCAGCGGTCAAGCTACGACTGGGCTGACGATCAAGACGGAAGTCGCACTCGACGTTACCCTCAATCCGCTCTTGACCAAGTTGTCGGTGGCACCGGGAGGAGCAGCGATCGCGACAGGGACCACCGAGCAGCTGACTGCCACCGGGATGTACACCGATGGTTCGATGAAGAACGTCACCGCCAACGTTGAGTGGACCTCGCTTGATCCGAGCGTCGCCACCGTTGACAACATGGCGCACAAGGGACTGGCCTCGGGCCTGCAATCCGGAACAGCGACGCTCCGCGCCAGCCTCGCCGGAGTCACCGGCTCAACCCAGCTGGTGGTCACCTCCGCCAGTCTGTTGTCGATCGCGATCACCCCTGCCACGCCGCAACTGGCGCTCGGAACCATGAGGGCGCTGACGGCGACCGGTCGTTTCAGCGACAACTCGATGCAAGACTTGACCAACAACGCGCAGTGGACGTCGATGAATGCATTGGTTGCGACGGTCACCTCTCGCGGCATGATCACCGGGATGGCGCAGGGCTCCACGACAGTCACCGCCACTTTTCTCGGCGTCACTGGCACCGATCCAGTGATCGTCACGCCCAAGGTTCTGCAATCGATTTCAGTCACGCCCGCCGACTCCACTGTGGCCAAGGGAACCAAACAACAATTTGTCGCCACCGGTATCTACTCCGACAACTCGCTGCAGGACATCACCTCTTCAGTCAGCTGGTCTTCTTCGAGCACGGCGGTGGCAACGGTCTCCAATTCTCCCGGCTCCAAGGGGCTGGCAGATGCGATTGCACCGACGATGACTTCCATCATTGCCAGCCTAGATGGCCTCACCGGATCGACGCATTTTGGCGTCACCAATGCAACGTTGGTTTCGATCGCGGTCAGTCCGATGACTTCTACGATGGCCAAGGGATTCACCCGTCCATTTGTCGCCATCGGCACCTACTCGGATGCATCGACGCAAGAACTGACGACTCAGGTCACATGGGCCTCTTCGAACACAGCGGCAGCCACGATTTCGAACAGTCCGGGCAGTCAGGGGGTGGCAAGCGGCGTCAACGCCGGATCGACCAGCATTTCGGCCACGCTCACCCCCGTGTCAGGAGCCACCAATCTAGTGGTGACCGCGGCCACGTTGAATTCGATTGCGGTGACCCCCACCAATCCAACCATCGCCAAGGGAACCACCGCCGAGTTCAACGCGACCGGAATTTACTCCGACACCACGACGCAAGATTTGAGCACGCAAGTCACCTGGGCGTCGGGCGATGATACGGTGGCCACCATTTCCAACGCGGTCGATCGGAAGGGAATCGCCACTGCAGTGAATACTGGACAGACGCTGATTTCAGCCACTTTCGGGGGCATTACTGGGACCACCAACCTCAGCGTCAGCTCGGCGAGGTTGAACGCGATCACCGTGGTGCCTACCCACCCCACCATCGCCAAAGGAACCACTAGACAGTTCACCGCCACCGGAACCTACTCGGACAGCACCACCCAAGATTTGACCTCTCAGGTCACTTGGTCCTCGTCGAATACCAGCGTCGCCACCATCTCCAACGCAATCGACTCAGGCGGACTTGCAACCGCACAAGGGACCGGTACAACAACCATCGGAGCCGGCCTCGCTTCGGTCAGTGGTTCGACTACACTTACCGTCACTGCAGCAACGCTGAGTTCGATCGCGGTGAACCCGACCAATCCCACCATCGCCAAGGGAACCACTCGGCAATTCTCTGCCACTGGAACCTATTCTGACAACTCGACGCAGGACCTCACGACGATCGTGGCTTGGTCGTCCGACACCCCAGCGGTGGCGACGATTTCAAACGTTTCGGGAAGTGAAGGGCTCGCAAGCGGCGTCGGTGCGGGGTCAGCAGCAATTGCTGCCTCATTCTCGGGAATCACCGGTTCGACGAGGTTGACCGTGACCGCAGCCACCCTCAGTTCGATTGCGGTCACCCCGACCAACCCATCGATCAGCCAAGGAATCACGAAACAATTTGCTGCCGTTGGTACCTACTCCGACACCTCGACGCAAGATTTGACCAATCAAGTAACCTGGTCGTCAGCGAACATGTCGGTGGCTACGGTCTCCAATTCGGTGGGATCGCAAGGCTTGGCAACCGCCGTCGGCGTTGGCACTTCGACCATCACTGCCACCCTCTCCAGCGTGCATGGATCGACCACTCTGACAGTGACCACGGCCACCCTTCAGTCGATCGCTGTGACTCCGGCAAACCCAACCATAGCGAGCGGAACTGAAAGGCAGTTTGTCGCCACTGGCGCCTATTCCGACGGTTCCATGCAGGACATCACAACGCAGGTCACCTGGTCTACCTCAGACAGCAGCGTTGCAGCGATCTCCAATGCGCCCGACAGCAAAGGATTGGCCTTTGGCATTGCCAGTGGTGTAGTGCAAGTCATTGCAACTTTTTCTAGCACCTCCGGTCAGACCAATTTGACCGTCACCCAAGCGGCGCTGACCTCGATCACCATCACTCCAATGGCAGCGTCGATTGCCAAAGGGACCCTGTTGCAGTTCAAAGCGACCGGCAATTACTCTGACTTATCGATGCAAGACATCACCTCACAGGTGAACTGGTCATCGTCGGCCATGGCAGTGGCGACGATTTCGAATGCAGGGGGTACGGAGGGGCAAGCCAGCGGCGTCGGACCGGGAAGCACCGTCATCAGCGCCAAGCTCGGTAACCTGAGCGCGATGACTTCGCTGATGGTGACCGACGTGACATTGACGGCCATTATGATCGGCCCAATGGCGGCGACGATTCCCCAGGATTCCACCGTGCAATATAGAGCGTTCGGATTTTATTCGGACATGTCGATGCAAGAGATCACCACGCAGGTCACTTGGATCTCGCTCAATCCCATGGTCGCTACCGTTTCAAACGCCGCCACCTCAAACGGTTTGGCAACCGGAGTGGCAGTCGGAACTGCCAGGATCCGAGCCACCCTGTCGGCCATCAACAGCAACGATGCGACGTTAACGATCACGCCTTGAGCGTTCGGTTTCAGCTTTTTTCTGCTCTACGTTTTTCTCGGTGACATGAAAAATTCGGCGCTCGGTCTCGGCCTGGTCCGCTTATTCACTGTTCCGCCGCGGAATCAGGCAATGATCGCACGACGTTCTATTCGGGGCGTCGTGTAAAGTTTTCGGTGTCTAGCCTCTTGTGCCCGGATGGGCTACAATCATGCATCCCCCTCAGAGCGATATTTTTCGATCAGTTCGACGTAATGCGCCGCAGAAGCTTGAAGCCACGCCAGCTCTTCACTGGTCAACGGACGTTTGGCGCGTGCGGGCGATCCGACCGCGAGGTGGCCGGCAGGAATACGCGTTCCTGGCGTTACCAACGCGCCAGCGCCGATGATGCAACGATCTTCGATGACCGCTTGATCGAGCAGCACCGCGCCCATGCCGATGATGCAGCGATCGCCGACAGTGCAACCGTGCAGCGTCACGTTGTGGCCCACCGTGACCTGATTGCCAACGGTGGTGGCAAATTGCCCGTGCGTGACATGCAAAACGCTGTTGTCTTGGATCGAAGTATCGGCGCCGATGCGAATGTGGAACACATCGCCCCGCACCACTGCGCCGAACCAGATGCTCGAGCGCGCACCGACGGTGACATCGCCGATCACCACTGCCTGTTCGGCGACAAACGCGCTCGCATCGATCTGCGGCTGCTTGCCACCAAACGCGCGGATGAGCCCGCGGTGCAGCGAACTTGGTGCGACAATATCGCGACGGGTCACATCTTCCATTTGCCGAAGTCGTCCTCTTGTAGGTTTTCGAGAAAGTCGCGCAGTGCACAAGCGCGCATCGCCTATTCGACGGCATTTTCGTCGTGCTCGCTGGCCATCTGATCGAGCACTTTTTTGGCGACGTGAATCGGTCGCCGCATGCGCAACGCCAGCGCAATTCCATCGGAGGGGCGACAGTCGAGCACATGCTCGGCGCTGCCGTCGATCAGTCGCAAAATCGAAAAGTAGGTTCCCTCTTTTACCGCGGTGATTTCGACTCGCTCAAGCTTGGCTGAGCAGGCTTCGACCAAACTCTTCATCAGATCGTGGGTCATCGGCCGCTCGAGCACAATCTTTTCCATCTCAGCCGCAATCGCCGTGGCCTCAGCGACACCAATCCAGATCGGTAGCTCGCGCCCGCGCTTGTCTGAAAGCACGACCATCGGCATGTCGGTCACCGGATCGACCAGCAGCTTGGTCACTGTCATTTCAATGAACAGCGCCATCTGCCTCTCGGTGAGCAGCGATGAGCGGCAGCCGTCGCACCACGTCTGAATCCATTTGACCAATCAGCGTATTGGTTCCCGCTCCGGTAATATGCACCGATACCAACTTGCCGATCAGCGCCTTTTCGTCGCCACCGACTGGAGCTGAAAAATGCACCAATTCATTGCCGCGGGTTCGCCCACACAACTGTCCGGCGCCGCGCTTCGATGCCCCCTCCACCAACACTTCGGCATCGCGTCCGATCCAGCGCCGCAACCGCGCGGCGGTGATTTTTCTCTGCAGTGTTTGCACTTCTTGTAAGCGCCGCTTTTTTATTGGGCCGTGCACGCTGTCGCGCAACTTCAGCGCTGGAGTATCCGGGCGCGCCGAATACTCAAACGAATAGATGCTGTCGTACTGCACCTGCTCGAGCAGCGACAAGGTTTCCTGATGCTCGGCCTCCGACTCACCGGGATAGCCGACGATGATGTCGGTCGAGAGTGAAATATCTGGCACCAGCTGGCGCAAGTAATCGATTTTTTCCAAATACTCGGCGCGGGTGTAGTCGCGCACCATGCGCTTGAGCGTGCGCGACGATCCCGATTGCACCGGCAGATGCAGCCACGAACCGACAGTACGAAAATCGCGAAACGCACGCGCCACTTTCGGGGTGAAGTCTTTGGGATGCGAGGTGGTGAAGCGCTGGCGCAATAGTCCCGGCACCGCATCGACGCGCTCAAGTAGTTCGGCGAAGTCGTCGCCGTCCTCGCTACCAATCCCGTGATAAGAATTTACGTTCTGGCCGATGAGCGTGACTTCGCGGGCGCCAAGCGCGACAAAGCGCGCAACTTCGGCGATGACTTCATCTGCGGGCCTGGAAACTTCGCGACCGCGCGTCGTCGGCACCACGCAAAACGCACAGTGGTTGTCGCAGCCTTTTTGAATCGTCACCAGTGCAGTCACTTTGACTGCACTCGGCTCGGGATCGGCGTCGAGAAATTCGTAGTCCTCGACCTCGATCACTTCGGTGGCAGCAAAACGTTTCTTGGAAACGCGCGCCATCAGCGACGGCAGCGCCGGGATGAGGTCGGGCCCAAAAACGAAATCGGCGACTGGAATGCGACGCAGCAGCCGCTCGCCCTCCTGCTGCGCGACACAGCCGCCGACCGCAACCACCAAGCCCGGCTTGAACTGCTTCAGTTCGCGATATCGACCGGCGGCGCTGGCGGTTTTTTGCTCCGCCTTGTCTCGGATCGAGCAGGAGTTGATGACAATGAGATCGGCCTCTTCTGCCGTCGCAGCGGTGGCATAGCCCTGACGGTGCATCACCTCGACCATGCGCTCGGCGTCATAGTCATTCATCTGGCATCCAAAGTTCTGGATGAAGATCTTTTTGGGCGTAGACGAGTCCATATCGCGTGATCGTGGTGAAGGAAACACGGGATGTTTCAGACGTCAAGCTTGACCTCAGGGCAATCGCGATGCAGATTCTCGTAAGTGCGAGGGGGCGAAACGGTTTCGACGGAGGTGAACTTAGAAGAAGGTCGCGTGCCGAGGGCCAGACTCCTCGTAAATCCGTCTGGAACGTAGAAACGCGAACGATAACGCGTACGCTCTCGCCGCCTAAACAGCGCGCGAAGCCGTCTCTCCTAAGAGCGCCTGCGGTTTAGGAAGAGACGCCATTTAGCGGGCTAGCCGAGTCGAGCGCTGATCGCGACAGAGGCGAAAATTCAGGATCGGCTAGCCGTCGAGAGCGCCTGTCGGTGGGCTCAATCGATGGTGAAACAAGTTCACCGAACACGCACGTAGGGGCCGCTTGTAAGCACTTTCGGACCCGGGTTCGACTCCCGGCGCCTCCACCTATAACTGAGGGGGTCCTTCCCGACCCCCTCTCGCTCGGCAGAGCCGATCGATTCACCCCCTTTCCGCGCGTTACTCGCGCGCGTTCAGATCGCTCAGATCGTTCAGATCCCAGTGCCGGGGTCCTTCCCGACCCCCTCTCGCTCGGCAGAGCCGATCGATTCACCCCCTTTTTCGCGCGTTACTC
>JAHFDU010000043.1 GCA_023248835.1 Myxococcales bacterium
TTCAAAATCGGGGCGCTACTATGTCGACTTGGCTGAGCTGGTTCGCGACGACGTAAGTTCCGCTCATGCTGAGCGCAGCGCGCAGCGCCGAGTCGAAGCGCCAGAGGACAGGGCAATCGCATCTAAACCGTGTGCCCTGAGCGAAGCGCCAGCGAAGTCGAAGGGCGGGTCTCGCCAGGATCGGCCCTTCGACAAGCTCAGGGCGAGCGGAGATGAAGCACCGCCGGCGCTGATCGGACTCGGACCACACATGTCAGAACAAGAGGTCACTGCGCTCGTACATTATGGCACCCTGGCGCCGTCGGGCGGCAATTGCCAGCCCTGGCGTTTTGAATATCGGGCTGGCCTGCTCACCTGTTACCACGACGTCAAGCGTTCCGAGTCGATGCTCGATTTTGAGCACCGCGCCAGCTATCTTGCGCTTGGTTGCGCGGCCGAAAATGTCGCGCGCGCCGCGCTGCAAATCGGATTCGACACTGAATTCGAACGCTTTCCCGATGCCGCCGACGCCACAAAAGTATGGCAAGCGCGATTTTCCAAGGCCGCGCCTTCATCGATTGATCTTGCCGCCACCATGACCGCTCGAGTCACCAATCGGCGCCTCGGCGCGCGACAACCGATCGCTGCAGAATTGTTCACACGACTGTCGGCAGCCGCGGCTGAATCCGGCATGCGGCTCGAGCTGCTCATCGACGGTGAGCAACTGGCAGAGGTCGGATCAATTTTGGGTGAGGGCGATCGCTTGCGATTTCTGTCGCACACGCTCCATCAAGAAATGATGCGCGAGATTCGCTGGACCCGCGCCGAAGCCGAAAGCACGCGCGACGGTCTCGATCTGCCCTCGCTCGAGCTCACTGCAGCCGACATCGCCGGTGTGCGCCTTGCCTCGGTGTGGCCGATCATGGCAGAGCTCGGCAGCCTACAAGCGGGCCAGGGCCTCACCCGCCCGTCGCAAAAATCGGTCGCCGCGGCCAGTGCGGTCGGACTGCTTACATTTCCCTCCACCGACACCCGCGACTATCTCGAAGCCGGTCGCTGCTTGCAAACAATCTGGCTCTTGGCGACTGAAAATGGTCTCTCGCTGCAGCCGATGACGGCGCTGGTCTACTTGTTTTCTCGCCTACCCGGAAGCGGCCTCGATCCGGTGCTTGCGCAAGGCCTGCAGTCGCTCCGCCAGCGCTACGTCAAACTCTTCGACGTCGGGCAAGGGCGGAGCGAAGCCATGCTGTTTCGCCTCGGAAAGTTCGGCGCCCCCACCGCGCGCTCACTGCGTCGCTCCGTCGCGGACATTCTGACCATCTGAAGGCGCCTTTCGCGAATCGCACCGATCTGCTGCCATTTGACGAAGTTCGCTTGCTACACCGTGCCTGATTAGACGCGCCGACGCGCCAAAGGCGCGAATGTCTCACCCCGGTTACAAAATTGGCGCAAATACGAAAGAAAATGGCGCACGCGGTTCATCCGTATTGATGTATTTGTTCGGTTACTTTTTGTTAAGTTATATAAGACAACTGGCTTTTGTGTTTTAGAGAACGTAGGAATGCTGAGTCCTTATACCCACGATAAGACCGAGTCTGTCCGCCATCCCGGGCCGCGATCCGAAGGGGCACTTGGAAAAGCAGCGCTTGCAGCACTGGTTGGGACGTCGCCAGCGATGGAGCGGCTGCGCACCCTGATCAGTCGCGCTGCCCTCTCTAGCCGTCCGGCTTTGGTGACCGGGCCAACCGGCTCTGGCAAAGACTTGGTGGTGCGGGCGATCCATGCCCTCGGCCCCTCTCCCCTAGCACCGCTTCTCGACGTCAACTGTGGCGCGATCCCAGATTCGCTGATGGAGTCGCTGCTGTTCGGGCACGAAAAGGGATCCTTTACCAGCGCCTTCGAAGCGCGCGATGGTCTCTTGGCGCAGGTTGGCCGCGGCACTTTCTTTCTCGACGAAATCGCCGAGCTGCCGCTCCACTTACAAACAAAATTGCTGTCGGTGATCGAGAGTGGCCGATTTCGGCCCATCGGCCGATCGGCTGAACAGCGATTCTTCGGACGCCTGGTGACCGCCACCCATGCCGATCTCGAAGCCCGGGTTCGCGAGGGCCGTTTTCGCGAGGATCTCTACTATCGCCTTCATGTACTGACCATCGCGGTGCCTCCGCTGGAGGAGCGCAGGAGCGATATTTCGCTTCTGATCTCGCACTTCTGCAGCCGGCAAAGTCGCCCGCTCGAGTTTACCAAGCCGGCGCTGGCCGAGCTTGAAGCAGCGGATTGGCCGGGCCATGTCCGTCAGCTGCGCAACCTCATCGATCGGCTGGCGGTATTTGCCGACAATCGGCTCATCGATCTTGCGACCCTGAAGTTTTTTTTGCCAGAACCGCTGCCACCGACTACCGAGCTCGATCATCTCGCCCGCGAGCTGTTGCGCCTGCCGATATCGAATAAGCTCGAAGCGATGAGAGACGCGGCCATCGCGCAGGCGATGACGATGGCCAACCGCAACCAGACCGCCGCCGCCCGCCTGCTCGGCATTCACCGCAAAGCCATCGCCCGTCGCATGATCAAGCCGACGTAGGTCATTTTCGTCCACCGGTCGGCCAAGCTAGGCCGGATCTGAGACGCCGATCATTGCGTACGTAGCTGTTTTCATTAACTTATGTAAGTGGCACGTCGATTGCTGTGTGCCCTGCGCCAAGCGCCCATTTTTCGCCCCATTTGACGAGGGAAATGATGAATTCAAGCCAGCACAGCCGGAAGTCGCGGTACTGTTCAATTCTTGCCACGCTCGCGCTCACCGCAACCTTGCTTGCCAGTCGAAACACCAGCGCCTGCCGTTGGGTTGGCAATTGTGGTCAAACTGGCGGTGAAGGTGGCGGTGGCGGTGGCGGTGGTCTCTGCATATGTTGGCTGGAGTTTCAAGAATGCGACTTGCAAACATGTAAACCGACGGGGGGATCGCCGGGCAGTGGCGGTCGCGTAAGCTGCGTAGATGGGTACTGGATCGACGAGAGCGGTAACATCATAGGCCGCTGTTTTCAAGATTCGGGCACGGGCGGTCAATGTATACCGGGGGTCGAGTATAGAGATCGCTATGGGACGACTCGCACATGTGGGGAGGACAACCGGCCGCCCGCTGACCCGCCGAAGCCAGTAGTACCGCCGCCTCTCCCACCTGGCCCGAACGTCACTACCATAGGCACGCTCTTAACGCCCAACGGGCCAGTGCCGAAGGTGCAGCAGGGTCTTCAGGCCGTCACCTGCAACAGTGGCGAAGGGGGCAAAGACCTGCATCTTATTCAAGGGGCAGGCGGCAGAACCGCTCTGGTTCCGAACCAAATCGAACTTCCAACCCCGCAAGGCAGCAATCAAAGTCGCC
Source organism: Myxococcales bacterium (assembly GCA_023248835.1). GTDB lineage: Bacteria > Myxococcota_A > Polyangia > Palsa-1104 > Palsa-1104 > JAHFDU01. The sequence goes on from JAHFDU010000043.1 coordinate 3,362, forward strand.
CGGTCGCAACCCGACCGGGAACCGGTGATCCGGTCACTGAAAACGGCGCCAGCATTATTGACAATGAAGTTTTGGCGATCCCTGGAATCCTGCCGTATTCGCTGCATTATCGCAGCGACATCGATTTTCAGACGCCGTACGGGTTCGGCTGGAATTTTGAATATGCCCAGCGAATTGTTGAGCTCAATACCAGCTATCAATCAGCCTCCAGCTGCAAACCACAGCACCCCGACTTGATGTACGTCACTGCGCGCATGGATCAGGTGCGCTTCGCCTATAGCAACTCGCACGAGAACGTCGACTACTACACCACCGATCCGGCGCTCTCACTTTCTCTGCGCCACGATCCGGCCTATCCGAGAACGCCCTGGGTGCTGCACGATTTCGGCAGCGATCTGGACTACTTCTTCGCCAAAGATTTCGGCACTCTTTCGATGGTTCGGCGACGGACTGGAGACGCGGTTCGCGTTGAGTGGGATCGATCGAGCTGGAAACTTCGCGGCGGGAAAATTGTTCGTATCACCGATCAGAATGGAAACGATCTCTATTTTAATTATGCCTCTCGCCCTCTCCCCCAAGCGATGCAAATTCTCGATGGTGCTCAGCAATGCAAGAGTGGCGGCGATACGTTCTGGGACGACCCGGCAAAGAGCGAATGTCGCAAGCGAGTCGCTCGCCTCAATGAGCGAACTTTTGAGGTTCTGCAGTGTATCAGTCGAACCAAAGACCAGTGCCAAAACGCGCTGGCGGTTTTTGATTATGAGCCCGTGCTGGCGCGTTCCGGGCCGGCGGTAAGTGAAATAGGAGTGGCCTTTGTCGGCACTGGCGACCGCAAGAGCAGCTTCATTTGGGCCGAGGCGCTGGAGTTCGACTTGCTTTCGGTCGCCGATGCCAATCAGCATGTCACCAGCTACCGCTATGATCACAACGCGCCGAGTTTTAAGGATGTCGCACAGCCCAACAATCCAGCCTACGACTATTACCACTATAATGCCGATGCACACGGCGCCATCCCGGATTCTCTGCTGCTGCCATTTTGCAAAAGTTTTTGCGACTCCAGCGATCCCAACGTTCAAGGCGGTGATTGCCACAATCTAGACATATGTCCAGCCTACCTGAAGCACCTCAATGATCTGCGGGACAAGAGATGCGATGGCATGGCCGACCCAAGAAACGAAGCCGTTCATTATCCCGAACCGTACCCCCCCCCCTGCACGGACTGGTATTGGTACGTCGACTTCACTCGGTGGATCGCGGGACAACCATCATCTTCACCGTTCTCCAAATGCACCATGTACTGCGATGCGTATCTGGATAGTCGTACCCACGACAACGTTCATCCCAACGACCGCAATCCGGAATTGGTTTCGCTAGCCTGTAGCATGCTGTCCCAGAAACAGCCGACAACGCAGGACGGCCAAAACCCAATTTGCGGATCGACCCCGGAGTATTCCCCCCACGAGTGCCATGAGGCCAACGATCCATTTAACGATCCATGTAATTGCCACTACGTTCGCGAAGGCCTGCCGAGTCCGGAAAAATGGTGCAAATACGAGTATACGGACTGTTTGAACCGGCTGTTTCCGGGCAGGCAAGACGGACTCGATTGGTGTAACGATTGCAAGAACAATTGCCTTCACGACTACCGATCGCCGCAAGGTTCTTATGGATACATCAACGCTCTGGCGCACAACCTCATCCAAGTGATCGACGCTGACGGCAGACAGGTGGTGCTTAACAAGTATGGATACGATCAGTCGGACGTGGCATTCGACAAGGTGGTGTGGCACCAGCAAGGGGTCGGCAATGATTCAACGATGACCTTTGGCTATTACGACTTGGCGCCGACCAATCCCAATGTTCTTGATCCTAACGATCCCGCTTTTGTGCCCAAGCTCGATCCGCGTCTGCTTTCGCCGGCGCAATTTGATTCGGTTGAGATTTGCCCGCAACAGGCGGGCCAGTATCACACTCCCCATGTCTTTAGCGGGTCAGCCGCGGTGCAGCGCCCTGCCTATGCGGTGATTACCACCGATGTGGGTAGCGTGGTCACGATCGCCTACTACGATGCGCACTGGAATCCGATTCGAGAAATCGATGGATCGGGCCGGCGAATCGATCGCAACTTTTCTGCCTACAACGATCGGCTTGCAGCAGTGAAAGACTCGACCGGGGCGCGGACTTGCATTGCGCAAAATTTTTACGGCAACCCGACTGAGGTGGTGCGGTTTCCCAATACCGGCGTCCAGCCGGTGACGCCGCCGCGAGTGTGGAACATCGAGTACTACAACGACACACAGCTTATCAAACAGGTGATCGCAGAGGGCGAGGCTGGCTGGTCGTCCGGGGTACTACTGATTCGCGACGCGTGGGGACGGGTGACCCAAAAGGGCGAACTGGTCACGCCAATGCAGACCAACTGGACCTGCTTCAGCTACAACGATGATCGGGCGACCGACGTGCTGGTAAACGGCGCCATCGAACCGCTGAACGCCATTTCATGGACCCGGCCCTTTCGTCTCACTCCGGGGTTGGTGATCAATCGACCAGAACAGTTGGTTGCTGGCGCGACGGCAAGCTTTTCTTCACAGCTGCCGGCCGCGCTGCCAATCGGCGACATCGGCACCATCGCTGACCCGAGTGGGCGAGCGATCACCTATACCGTCACCGCCAATGGATTGAAATTTGACGGTGACCCGTCGTCGCTTTTCGGTAATTCTTCCTGGGGCGTTCTTTTCGGCAGTCCCGGACAGATCATCGGTCGCCCGCTTCAAGCGGTGCCCGGCTGCGGAAATCAGATCTGCGAACTCGGCGAGGAGCAGTGCAGCGACTGCTACTACGAACGGGAGGTCAGCGCCCCGCCCAACTGCGGCAACGAAAGCTGCGACTCTGAAGCGGGAGAGGATTTCGTCTCCTGCCCAGGCGACTGCACTGGCCATGATTCGCTATTTTGGACGTCACAAAGCGAATTGCGTCGCGACCACAACGGCGGTCACATTTTTTCACTGCCCGATTCCGATTCGTTCTACAGCACGCTGCACCGGCTTGGCAATAACACCGGCTCGGTAGGCCGGGCGGCGTTTGGTGTCGATGCCCAAGTGGGCAGCATGCGAACGGTGACCGCTCCCGGTGGATCGATCACATTGACCGTCACCGCGCTCGATGACGAAAACGGGACCGCGCTGTGTACGCTGGCGGGTTCACCAGAGGTGATTCAGTCGGCGTTCGATGGCGACAACTCCTATCTGTGGCACAACGATGGCAATCTGTGGGCGATACTTCCGGGCGCGGTGGCGCCCTCGTCGCAATTTGCGTTGCCGCCGCTTCCCCCTCCTCTGGTCGCGCCCGCGTCGGTGTATGCGGGCGGCTATTTTCAGAATCCGACCTCGGTCAGTTCCGGTGCAGGAGTCGCAGGAGATTTTCCAACCCCGATTGCCGACACCGGCCCGATCAACTTCGGCACACCGACTTGCAGTTCGACACCGCCGGTGGCTGGGAACCACGGCATACGCGATCGAATTCCGAGCACCATCGTCAAGCCCGATCAGTCGGTGGTGACACAAAACAACCTCACGGTTTTTGGTCCAGGCGGGGTGGTCGTCGATTCGCTCGGCGCCGATCCGATTGAAACCTACTTCAACTACGATCCGCTTACCGGCGTGGTCAAAGATTCGGGAGCGATCGATCGCGCAAACGGTCAGCCGCGAGTCGGTGGTTCGACCAATGCGCAGTACGAACTTGATGGCCGTCAAAGTTCGGTGAGCGCGGAAGACCTCCAGGGCGGTCTGCCGATCACCAGCACTTTTCAATATGACAACAGCCACCATGCGACGAAAGTGATCGGTCCCACTTCAACCCGTACTATCACCGTCGACGCGCTCGGCAATCCGCAGACCATCGTCGACCAGCCGAACGCTCCCGATCCGCATGCCGCTCCTCGTACCAGCTGCTTTCTCTATGACATTCATGGTCGATTGCTCGAGCAAATTTCTCCCGAGGGCGGAGCGGAGAAATACGTCTACAACTTGTCTGGACAGCCGCTTGAGGTGTGGAAAGGCTATGAGAATCACAAGCCGGCCTGGGCGGCGGCGTGCAACCCAGTAGTCGCCAACAACCCAAATTCAATGGAGAAGTTCGCCACCTATCACTATGCATCGTCGGGATTGCTCAACAAGATGAGCAGCGGTGACATCGAGACCCATTTTGAATACGACGGGTTTGGTCGCTTGATCGACGAATACCAGATCCTCGAAACCACCGACGTGCAAGGCCACCCATTCATGACCAAAGCGCGTCATGCCACGCAAGGCTACGACGCACTCGGCCGGGTCGCATGGCAGGCGGTTTCGGGGCCCGAAGTTTACCACTTTATCACCAAGCCGCAGGGCAAGGACAGCAACCTGCAATCGATGGTGGAGATGCAGTATGACCTGCTCGGCCGCGTCACCCAGACCAACGAGTGGTGTTTCGCGCAAAAAGGGGCGCAGCAAGACTGCTCAAACGGCCATCGCATCACCGCCATTGCGTATGACGATGCGCATGACGCTGCCACCATTACCGACCCAGAAGGCAAGCGAACGGTGACCGCCCTCGACGGTGCTGGTCGCGTTCTGACGCAGGCGCAAGCTGCGGGCACCGCTTCGCAAATAAGCGCCACCTACGTCTACGCAGGCAGTGGAACGCAAGTGACCAAGACGGTAAGTCCGCAGCCGACGCCGTCGGGGCAGCTACAGCGGACACTGCAGTACAATGCGCACGGCCAACTGGCACTGGTGAAGGACGAAAACGCCGCCACTCTGTTTGAGCAAACCTATGACCACCTGGGGCTTCCTGCGATTGCGACCACACTTGGTACCGGGCGGCGTGAGACCAAGTTTGATGCCTACGGGCGCGGCTACTCGGTGGCGCAACGGACCGAGGCCAACCTCGATTCGACGAGGCTGAGCAGTTACGACAGGAATGATCGCCTGACGCTCGTCACCGACGCGAAAAACAACACCACCAAATACACCTACGACGGAGTCGGTCGTACCGTCGCGCTGGTCAATGGGCTGGGAACGACCAAGTACAGCTACACGCCGGGCAGCGCGCGGTTTCAAACAGTCGTGGCGCCGGCGGGCCCCGGCCCAATTGCCATCGGCACACAACACTATTTTAGCTACGATGTGGTTGGAGCGCTCTCGCTCGAGCACGTCATCGACGGCCCATCGCTCGGCACCAACAGCGCCGAGAGCTATCGAACGTTTACCCACACCGTGACCGGGCAGGTCGAGGACGCCATCATCGGCAACTGTCCGCACGATGACAGCGTGGCAAATCCGGGCCAGCCGTCGGCCAATGGAATTCAGGTGAGCATCAACAACACCTGGACCACCAGCCATCCGGCAAGCGGTTTGAACGGTCTCCATGTCGGCGATCTGATCGGCGACCCGAATCAAAGTGGACCGATTGGAACTGTCACCGGCGTGGCTGTTGGCGATGAATTTTCGGCAGCGGCGGGCTCGAGCGGCCCCGAGTTGACCGCGCTTACTGGTCTTCGGGTAGGTGATGGCCTCTCGGCTGAATGGGGAACGCTCGGACCGGCGTCGAGCGAAATCACCGGCGTGGCGCTGGACGACGGCTTCATCATGGCCGGTGCGGCGGGGGCAAACCTGACTGAAATTAGTGGCCTGGCACTCGGCGATGTGGTCACCGCGGCCGGCCTGTACGGAATCGATCCTGCGCATCTTCACTCGGGTTCATGGTTGGTCAGCGTGCTGGTTACCGCGCTGACCCTGCCGCCGGAGACTCTGCTCGGTCATTACACGCTGCATGGGATCGCCGGTGACGCGACTGCGCTCGGGATGACTGCGCCTGACAGCAGCGAAAGCGACGCAGTCACGGTCACCGACCTCGAAACTGGACAGAGTGAAACCTGGAGTTTCTCAAATGGCCTTTCGATCACCGTATACGCATACGGTACGATGACCGTACAGGACTTGATCGACGCGGCCACGTCAACCACCAACCAAATGGTTGCAGTGTCCGAACCGGCGATCGTCTCGGCGATCGATGGCAGCCATGCTGCGCCCGGAACCTATGCGTTTTCGAGCACGGAAGCCGGAACGATTACGCTTTCTAACGCGAGTGGAACCTTGAGTCAGACGCTCAGCGTTAGTGACATCGCTGCTGGCAGCACCGAGACGCTCAATTTTTCGACGCTGGGAATTTCGATCACGATACATGCGATTTCGTCGATCTATCCGCTGAGCGACCTGATCGCTTATCTCGAGAGCAAAACCATCATCGGAAGCGATTTGGGCCCGCCAGTAAGCGGAGTCAATCCCGCTTTTCTGCATGTTGGTAGCTGGATCGGCGGCTCGCTGGTGACCGCAATCAATTCGCTCGATCCGCTGCCACTTGGGCAGTACACGCTGCATGCGACCGCGACCGGCAGCAATCAGGTCTATGTCACCAATCCCGACAGCAGCAGCAGTGATCCGATCGCGGTCAGTGACTTGGCCACCGGCTACAGCGAGATACTTACTTTTGGTAACGGACTCTCGATCACGCTCTATGCCTACGGTCCGACCACGACACAGACCTTCCTCGATGGGCTCACCACCGAGACCAGCCCGAACCGGATTGTCGACGTGGTTCATCCGGCGCAAATCTCGGCGGTCGATGGCAGCCATGCTGTGCCCGGAGCCTATGCGTTTTCGAGCACGGAAGCCGGATCGATCACGCTTTCGAACGCGGGCGGAACGTTGAGTCAGACGCTCAGCGTCAGCGACATCGCGGCCGGCAGCACCGTGACGCTCAGTTTTTCGACGCTGGGGATCTCGATCACTGTACGTGCAGTGTCGTCGAACTATCCGGTCAGCGACCTGATTGCCAATCTCACGGCCCGGACACTGGTCGCGCGTGATTTGGGAAAGCCGGTTCCAGGTCTCAGCCCGAACTCCTTGCATGTTGGATCATGGGTTGGCAGTGCCTTGGTGACTGCAATGACCTCGCTAGCTGCGCTGCCGCTCGGGCAGTACACGCTTCATGGGGGGACCGGCAGTCAGCCTCAACTCTCGATGTCCAATCCCGATAGCACCAACACGGAAGCGCTGACGATTGCCGATCTGCCGGTCGGTCACGATCAGTCGCTCAGCTTTGACAACGGACTTTCGATCACGCTGCACGCCTATGGCGCGATGACCGCGGCGGAGCTATGGACCGCGCTCATCGGTGAGAGCAACCCGAATCGCATCATCGAAGTGGTAAATCCGGCTCGTGTCTCGGCACTCGACGGCAGCCAAGCCGCGCCCGGCATCTACTCCTTCTCCAGTAGCGGTCCCGGACAGATCACGCTTGGCACTTCAGCTAACGGTGAAACATTGACCGTCTCCGACATTGGCGCCGGCGGTCAGCAAACACTCCACTTCTCGACGCTGGGGATTTCGCTCGCGGTGCAGTCGGTGTCGTCGACGTACAGCGCTGACAACCTGATCGCCAACCTTATCACCAAGACGCTGGTCGGCACCAACCTCGGGCCGCCAGTGCCAGGAGTTGATCCAAGTTCCTTGCATGTCGGCAGCTGGATCTTGAGCGCGATGGTCACATCGATCAATCAGGCCTCTGAGCTACCGCATGGAAGATACCTCGTTCAAGCCAGTACCGACTACTCGCAGCTGTGGGTGACCAATCCGGATGAATCAAGCAGCGACGCCATCCTTGTGAGCGACGTTAGAGTAGGCGGCGACGTCAGCTACAACTTCTCAAATGGCCTCTCGATTACATTCCACGGCTACGGCGACCTCAGCGGTCCGGCGCTGCTACAGGCGTGGATCGGCGCCGGTGAATCGACGCGCAGCGTTCTCATCACGGCTCCAGCGATCGTCACTGCCGTCGACAGTTCGCAGGCCGCGACCGGAACCTATACTTTTTCAAGTCCAGTAGAGGGACTGCTCACCCTGTCGAGCTCCTACGGCGCCGCCGAAACGGTGCCGGTGTCGGACATCGCGCCTGGTAGCACCGCGACTCTTGATTTTGCGCTGCTTGGAATTTCGATCACGGTGCGGTCGGTTTCGTCGGATTACCATGCCGCTAATTTGGTGAGCAATTTGGTGGAGCGGACGCTCCACGTAAACAACGCGATCGGCAGCGGCCTTGTAAGTTCAGCGATTATTACTGCGCTCGACGGCACCAATGCGGCGCCCGGAACCTACACCTTCTCGAGCAATACTCCGGGGAGTCTGACGCTCAGTTCGGCCAACGCCAACGAGACCATCTCCTACTACGATTTGGCACCCAATAGCTCTGAAACGCTGAATTTTTCATCGCTCGGCATCACCCTGACGCTGCAAGCTGGGCAGGCGGGGATCACCGCTGCCACCATCATTCAAGATCTGCAGTGGACGCCGCTTGAGCGACCAAGTGCCAACAGCACCAGTGGCGGAGGTAGTGGAGGAGGCGGCAACAATGGCAATGGTGTTGGCGGTGGGAACGTGCCTTGCCGGCCCGAAGTAATCGTACACCGCGAATACGATTCGCTCGGACGTACGCTGCTCGAGCAGAACAATTGGGTGCCGACCCATGTTGAGCACAGCTACTCAGACGGGTTGGGCGTGACCGCGCTCAAACCATCGGCGGGGTCGCCGGTGGAGTTACACACCCTCTACGACGATCTCTATCGTGTCACCCGCGTCAATATGAAAGTCGGGCAGGGGGTGCCGAGGATGGTAGCGCAGATGGGCTACAGCGTCGGCAACGGGCAAGAGAGCGGCGCGCTACAGTCGATCTTGTCGGGCAATTTCGTCAATCAGACGCTGACCTACGACAGCCGGCTGCGGGTCTCAAGCGTTGAGGTGACGCACGACAACGGCCAAGGTCCGGTTTCGCTCGCCAAGTTGGTCAACGGATATGGTTTTGACGGAATTGTGCGTGAACGCCAGCGAACCATTGGCAACGCCGCACCGCTGACCGATCTTTTTAAGGTCGATTTGGCCGGGCGCGTGGTGGCGGAAAATCTCAAGGCCTCCGGTGTGGCCAACATTGATCCGGGCGATCTGACCAACGCCAGTGTCGATGCGCATTGGGATGCGCAAACGCCGTCGAGCAGCTATACGCTCGATGCGGTTGGCAACTGGACCCAGCGCACGTCGCAAAACGGCCTGTTCATGCCGATGCAAAATTCCGATTTCACCAAGGCCAATGGCTATCAAGCTTTTGATTCCGGCCAGGGCAAGCATGCAGTGAAATACGACAGCGACGGCAACGTTCGCTCCTACGAAACCGACAGCTACAAGTTTAACGGTCTCGGCTGGATCGAGGCAGCCACCGCCAATGGTGTCACCAAGACGTTCGGCTACGACGCGCTTGGCCGTCGCTATCTCGAGTCGAGTGGCGGCGCATGGAACTATTTCGTCTGGGATGGCAACCGCATTGTGGCGACCATTCCGGCCAGCCCGGCCGCGCCCCAGGGCGATGAATCCCAAGCGCGGATTCGCGTCGGTGTCGGCTCGGATGACACGCTGGCACTGGTAGACGGATTCGGCCAAGGCGACGTCCACTACATTCATGCTGGCTCGGACGGGGTGACGCCGCTTATCGCCACCGACGGCAATAGCGAGGTGGTCGAGAGCTATGAGTTCTCAAGCCGCGGCGACACCAAGTTCGCCACGCCGAACGGCGGGCTGAGCGACACCTCGGTAATTGACAACCGCTTCCTCTACCGCGGCCAGCTCTACGACACTGGCCTCAACCTCTACTCGATGCGCGCTCGCGAATACAACCCGCGCTGGGGCCGTTTTCTCTCGACCGATCCGATCGGGCTTGCCGGTGGCACCAATCTTTACGACTACGTCGGCCAGCAGACACTCTCGATGGCCGACCCCAGTGGGTTGTGCGGGCAGTCCCGGCGTGTGACCAACGCGATGGATTTTACCGAGGCTGATATCCAGAACACCATTCGCCAGACAAATGAAAAACTAAGACCACTTGGGGACGCGATCGGGCTGGGCACAAGGCTACTAAAAGTGGCAGGATTTATTGGAGCGCTCCTGACAGACAACCCGGATGCGGCACAGGCATTTCTTGTACCAAGCCCCTATGACGATCCCTACTATCAGCCTCGAGGATGGTCGAAATTCGATTCTCACCGTCGAGGCGCCCTCATGGGTGTGCCTCCGCTCATTACGTTGCCGAGCAGGGTACCGACGAACCTAATCATTGGTGGCGCTGGAGCTGATACGCCGTCGGTCGCGACCGCGTTTCGGAATGAGCGCGTTTATGTTGTGAATCCATATGATGACCACGCCTGGTTGGCGGAAGCAGCGGCGGCGTCAAGAGGCCTTAGCAATGTGGAGGTCATTCGGGGCGATGTGACACGAATATTTGCTCCAGGAACGCAGGCTGACAGGGTGTTCACTTTTGCCCCTTCCAATGTGCCCACAAATTCCGGGAGGTGGGGGGATCTGAGGGCTCCTGAGTTTGACCTGGGACGCGTTGCTGTGGATTTTACACGCCGTGACGCGATATTCGTTCTAGACGGTGCATATGTGAAAGCCGATGAGTTGGCGGAACAATTGGAGACTTTCGGGCAAGGCACTGTCATCAGAGTGCCAAAGCCGTACAACAATATACCTATAGCCGGAGTGGAAGAATATCTCAGAAGCCCCGATGGCCATGGAAAAGATCTTATGCGTAACAACAACGCAGGCATCATCATATTTACGAAGCCCTAGTCCAACGTTACCCCGTCGCATGTTGAAATTGAGTGGCTGGGAGACGTTTTTGGGGACGGATCTTGATATCTTGGCTGGGGCGTTTTTGGGGACGGATCTTGATATCTTGATTGTGCGACGTTTTTGAGCGGCGTTTTGGGGACGGATCTTGATATCTTGGCTGGGGCGTTCGCGGCGGGGTGCGCTACGCCGCCTTGCGCAACAACAGGTTGACACGCTTGGGTAACCGCTTGGGGCGCTTGAGTGACTGCAAAAAATCGGCGGTGTTGGTACGGTGCTGCTGCCTTTCGGCGACCAGCTGACGCAGCACGGTGTAAGTGGCACGATCGATCGCCCCTCTGCCCTGTTCCCAACGCGACACCGTCTCCGGTCTAACACCGATCAGATCGGCGAACTCTTTGCCCTGAAGGCCAGTCACGCTACGTAAGAATTTCAGCGCTTGGGCACCCGTGGCGCCGGCGTCGAGCAGGGCGGCAGCGATGCCGAGATCGAAACTCTCGACCGCGACGTCGGCAAAATATTGCGTCGCGCACACAGTGCATACCTCGGCGGGCAGCTTGGCGGCGAAGACGTGATCGCCCACGGCCCTCATTCGCTCCACCAAACGCTTCTTCAACGCCCTGGCGTTGCAATTCACGCATCTCGTCATGTGAGGTCACCTCTTAGACAAAAACCGTCCATACGACCACTTCTGATTCCTGAATTTGAATAATTACCGTCACACCACGGTGGTGCACGCGCCAGCGTCCATTGGGTTGGCGCGTAAAGGTCTTTGCTGCCTCCAAGACGGCCGCAATGCTCGGGCGCGATTCGCCGTCGCTAGCCATCTCATCAAGCGCATGATTCGAAAATACCAACTCCCGGTTTTGTGCCGCACGCTTGATCAGCTTAATGATTTCACCACGCTTCACTGTGGGAGTATGAATAAAAATAGCGAAAATATCAATATTGCTATTTTGTCAACAGCCCATCTAGTACCTCGCCACAGTGATTTTGACCGGTTGAAAAGGCCGCGCACGGCGCGGCCCGGCCGCGAGTGCGGCCGTCAGCAGGGGTGGGGACCCCGACGGCTTTGCCGACGGGGCGGGGCGGCACGCCCCGAACGATCGTACTAGTACCTCGACACTTTGATTCATATGCGGTCAACAATTCAAAACCTCTGTGTCGAGGTACTAGTGCACCGATGGAAGTAGCCGCTGCGCATCGCCCCCATTAAAATCAAGAAATCAAGAAGGAGACGGCTGGAGGGTAGAGTCGAACAACAGCGCAGCGGCGTGCAGGCTGCGTAAGATTCAAGTTCCGTCGAATCCGATCTCGCCGCTGACGATTTTTCGCAGCGCCTGCTCAAATGGCAAAATTAGCACGCGCCCCTGCTTGAGTGGACGTACACCAGTGTACAAGCCGAACGCCTTGGTGATCTTTTTCTCCTCGAGCAGGGTCTCGAGACCGACATTGAAATCGGACTTCCACCGATCGGTGTGCTTGATCTCAAAACCGATGCGCTGCTGGCCACGGTGCCAGATCAAATCGACCTCAGTGCCGTACTCGGTCCGCCAGTAGGACATCTCGGCGCCGATGCCAAGATAGGAAGTCAGCAGCCTGAATTCGTTGACGATGAACGTTTCGAACAAATGACCAAGCTCGGCTTGGCTTGGCCGGTTGCGCAGTTCGCCGTGGAGCGCACGCTGCACGCCAGTGTCGAAGAAATAGAACTTAGGATGACTCACCTCCTTGATCTTGGCGCGCGGCTTGAACGCCGGCAGATACCAGCCGAGCAGGGTGTCGATCAGAATCTCGAAATAACCTTGCACCGTCGAGCGCGAAACACCGACGTCACGCGCGATGTTGCTGATGTTTAGGAGCTGACCGTTCGCGATCGCCGCAACCTGCAAAAACCGAAAAAAAGAATCGAGCCGACGAACCAGCGCTTCTTGCTGAATCTCCTCTTTGAGATAGGTTTCGACGTAGGCATCAAGCCGATCCATCCGCGCCGCATCGTTGGCCTCATTTTGCACCGCCGGGAGCGTGCCAAATTGCAGGGCTGTACTGAGGCGAAAGGCGGGCCCCATTTCAAGAGCACTCAAGCCAAACAGTCGCCGAGTTAGCGCGCGGCCCGCGAGCAAATTGGCCTCTGATTTTTTCAATTTTCGTGCGCTCGATCCACTCATGACAAATGCGGCGCCGGTCTGCATTTCAAACAACATCGCGTGGATCTCGTCGAGCAACGCCGGGACTTTTTGAACTTCGTCGATCACCACCCAAGAGCGCTGGGGCAGGGCCGCGACTTCAGCGGCGAGCAGCGAAGGGTCGCGCTGGTATTTCACAAATTCAGACGATTTGAGCAGATCAATGCGCAGCGGAGCCTCACCGAAGTGGTGCTGTAGCCAGGTGGACTTGCCGGTGCCACGCGGCCCAAAGAGAAAGAAGGTCTTGTGATCGGGAGGTTTTAGCAGCCGGCCATACATGCAAGCATACTGCCACTAGTTTCGTTATTTTTACAGTAAATTTAACGACACCATCGACACTAACATGGACGACGGGTTGCCCATTAAAATCCAACAATCCAACAATTAAAATACATTGTATTATTAAATACAATTATACTTAATAAAGCGATTAATATTACGTAATTATTAGTTTAATTTGTGTTTTTGCTGCCGATATAAATAAGAGGAAGATAGGGAGGAAAAGGATCAAGCACGCTCGCCCCTGTATGTAAAACGGCAAACCCCGGGCGACCGGGGGACGCAAAGCCAGGAGACTCTCTGAGTTCGTCCGGCTACCAAACAAGGAGGCACCATGTTTACCAGAACTGCACGATACGTTCTTGCTACCGCACTTTTCGCGACTGGCCCGGCGTGGGCCGATAGCGATGCCGATGGCAAGCACTGTCGGAACATCGAAGGTCCCTTCACCTCGGTGATGATGATGCCGCCGGCGTGCAAATCGCCGATCGGGATTTGCACCCACGGCATGCTAGAAGGCGATCTCGACGCCAGC
>JAHFDU010000044.1:0-12521 GCA_023248835.1 Myxococcales bacterium
GGCCAAGCGCTCGCACCCGCGCTTTGAGCGCGCGTTTGATCGGGATGTAGATGCCGGGAAACGAAAGGCAGCCCTCGTCTTTGCTTTCGGTTTCGTCGGACAGCCACTCAAGTTTCGGATTGATAAACACCACCGGTGGATCGTTGCGATCGCGCCCGGCTGCGAACGCGTCGACGATAAAGATGCGCTCGAGCGCGCCCACTTGAATCGCCGCCAACCCGGCGCCATTTTTAGCATACATGGTCTCGGTCATGTCCGAAACCAGCGCGCGAATGCGATCGTCGATTTCAGTCACTTCGACGGTGGGCGCACGCAGCGTCTTATCGGGAAATTTTAAGACCGGGCGCAGAGCCATGGGCTTGCCTTACTCCAGCGATTGACAATTGACAAGTGTAAACTAGGATTCCCGACGGTCAACCCCAAGACATGCTGACCGTCTGACAGTTTCGTTGACGTAGTCTTTGACACACTTCGTTGACATTGACGTAGTCGGCGACGGCGACGAAAAGAATTGGCAGAGACCGGGTACATAAATAATAAAAACGCCCTGGAATATAGGTGACACTTTGAAGGACATGCGAGAAGGAGAGCTAGGGAAAAGACCGTCGCCGTCGCCGACAAGGTCAACGACAACGTCAAGCGCCCACGTCAACGTCGACGTAAGTGCAAACTGTCACGCGGTTAGCAAGACATGAGCCTAGTCGAACGATACGCGCAGGCATCGATGCCAACCCAAGCGGGCGAACTGACGCTCGTCGTCTACCGCGAAGCGGCGTCGGAAAAAGAGCACATGGCAGTGGTGGCAGGCCCTGTCGATCGGCTCGCCGGCGAAGACGTGCTCTGCCGCGTTCACTCCGAATGCTGGACCGGCGAAACGCTGGGCTCGCTCAAGTGTGACTGTCGCGAGCAGTTCGATCGCGCGCTTTTAGCGATCGTCACCACCGGGCGCGGCGTCGTCATCTACTTGCGGCAAGAGGGGCGCGGCATCGGTCTTGGCAACAAGATCCGCGCTTATGCATTGCAGTCGGCCGGTGCCGATACCGTCGAGGCCAATCAGCAGCTCGGCTTTGCTGCCGACTTGCGCAGCTATGAACTCGCCGCCGCCATGTTGCAGGATCTGGGCGTGCGCTCGGTGGCACTGATGACCAACAACCCGGAGAAAACCAGCGGCCTCGAGCGGGCGGGCGTGCGCGTGGCCGAGCGGGTTCCGCACTGGGCTGGCCGCAACGAACACAATCGCGAATACTTAGACGCGAAAAAAACGAAGTTGGGACATGAGAGTTGAGGTTTGTAACGATGACAACAGAGATGATTGGTGACGCGATCGGAAAAGTGGCTGATCCGCTGTTCGAAAAAACGATCGCTGAACTTGGCTACGTGAGAAATATTTCGGTCGACGGAGCAAAAGCGACAGTCGAGCTGGTGCTGCCAACACCGGCGCATCCCGACAGGGCGAAACTAGAGGATGAAATCACCGCTGCAGCAAAAGCGGCCGGAGCACAAGAAGTTGGATTGCAAGTGCGCGCCGAGGTCACCCAGCGCGTCGCCGGTCAGGGCGCGCTCGGCCGGGTCAAAAACATCATCGCCGTCGCTGCCGGCAAAGGCGGCGTCGGTAAATCCACCGTGGCAGTCAACCTCGCGCTTGCGCTCAAGAGCCATGGGGCGCAAGTCGGCCTGCTCGACGCCGACGTCTACGGCCCATCGCAGCCGACCATGCTCGGCGAGCCGGAAATTCCGGCGGGACAGCTACCCGACAATCGCCTCCGTCCTGCCGTGTACTACGGCATCAACGTCATTTCGCCGGGATTTTTTGTCGATCCGCGCGGCGGCGTGGTGTGGCGCGGCCCGATGGTGGGAAAATTGATCGAACAGTTTCTCTTCACCGTCGAGTGGGGCGAGCTCGATTATCTGGTCGTCGATTTGCCGCCCGGCACCGGCGACGCCCAGCTGTCGCTGGCGCAGAAAGTTCCGGTCACCGGCGCCGTGATGGTGACGACGCCGCAAGAAATCGCGCTCATCGACGTCATCAAAGCGGTCTCGATGTTTCAGAAAGTCGAAATACCCATTCTCGGCGTCATCGAAAACATGAGCTACTACGTCTGTCCAGGCTGCGGTCATCAAGACGACATTTTCGCGCGCGGCGGCGGCGCCCTGCTGGCCAAAGAGATTAAAGCGCCGCTTTTCGGCGAAATTCCGATCGACGCAAAAATTCGCTTCGGTGGCGACGCCGGCCGTCCGATTGTGATTGGCGCGCCCGACAGTTCACACGCAATGCTGTTCAAACGAATTGCCGCGCTCGTCGCTGGCGAAGTGGCCAGGCGCAATGGTCCGCCGAGCGCCACTGCCAAACGCGCTGCGGGCTTGGTGCAAATCCGATAGATGCAAATCAAGATCGACAGCGACGCATTGATGACCGACTTGGCTAACTTGGCCAAGATCGGCCGCGGCGCCGACGGTGGCATCACCAGGCGCGCGCTCAGTGCAGAAGATCGGGACGCGCGCGATTACGTGATCGCACGCATGCGATGGGTGGGCTTGCAGGTTCGCCACGACGAAGTCGGCAACGTGCGCGCACGCCGCGCCGACGACTGGGGAAATACAAACCCGAGTGTGATGACCGGCTCTCATCTCGATTCGGTGCCTTCGGGTGGTCGCCTCGACGGGCCGCTCGGAGTAGTTGGCGCAGTCGCTGCGCTCGACGCACTTGGGCGCGCCAAGGTCGCGTGCAAACGGCCGCTCGAAGTGGTGATTTTCGTCGGCGAAGAGGGCTCGCGTTTTCCGCGCGGCACCATCGGCTCGGCGGCGATTTCCGGTTTTCGATCGGTGGCGGAGATTTACGCACTGATCGATCCCGAGGGCGTCTCTTTCGCAAGCGCGCTCAAAACCTACGCTGATCGCGGGCAGCCGATGGAGGCGCGAGTCGAAACCGGATCGATCTATGCGTTCGTCGAGCTCCACGTCGAACAGGGTGGCGTGCTTGAAGCGGCCAGAGTACCGATCGGTGTGGTCACGGCAATTGCTGGATTGGTGCAGCGCCAGGTAACGTTCATAGGTGTTGCGAACCATGCCGGCGCCACCCCAATGGCGATTCGAAAAGATGCGCTGACCCGCGCCGCCGAGTGGGTGTTGGCGATCGAACAAGCCGCCCACAAGATCGGTTCCGGCGTGGTTGCCACCGTCGGACAATTCGAAGTGTTTCCCGGCGGCAAGAACATTATTCCCGGCCGCGTCGAAGCGATCTGCGATTTGCGCGCGCCGACAAAAGAGCTGCTCGACGCGGTCGACAAAGAGGTGATGGCCACTCTCGCTGCCAGCAAACGCGACATCGCGGTCGACGAGCGTCTCTTACAACGAGTCGAGCCCGGCCCGATGCACGAGCGGGCGATGACTGCGATCGAGCGTACCTCATCGAGCGCCGGTCTGAAATCGCAACGGATGCTATCGGGCGCAATTCACGATGCACTGCACATAGCGGAAATTGCACCCTCGAGCATGATCTTCGTGCCCTCGATTGGCGGCAAGTCGCACTGCCCCGACGAAGACACCGCGCCCGAACATTTGGTGCAAGGCTGCGAGGTACTGGCACGTACTCTAGCTGACCTCGCCAACTCATGAAACTCGTCCTTCGACATGGTCAGGATGAGCGGTTCGAAAGGTCGCCCGCTCAGCGGATTTCAACATTTCACCCGTTCATGCTGAGCGGAGCGCAGCGAAGTCGAAGCACGCGCAAGAAAAGTATAATTACGCGATGAAGCTGGACGGCAAAGTGATTTTGGTCACCGGCGGGGCGCATCGCGTCGGCCGAGCGATCGCGGAAGAGCTACACGGAGCCGGAGCGACGGTGGCGATCCATTATTCGACCTCACGCGATGAAGCCGCAGCGCTGCATGCAGCGCTCGAACATTCGTTCTTGGTGCCAGCCGATCTGTTCGATCGCGAAGCACCGAGCGCGCTGATAAGCAATGTCCTCAAGCAGGCGGGAAAGATCGATGCCCTCATCAACAGCGCGGCCGACTACGCTCGCGCGCCCCTCGACGAGCTTTCCGACGACAAATGGGAATCGATGTTGGCGCTCAACCTGTCGGCACCGATGCGCCTCACGCGCGCGGCGGTAGGCGCCGGTGCAACTAATATCGTCAATATGGTTGATGTCGCCGCGTCACAGCCGTGGCCCAACTATCTCGCCTATTCAACTTCGAAAGCGGCGCTGCTTCATTTATCGCGCTGCCTCGCGCTCGAACTCGCGCCGCGCGTGCGCGTCAACTGCGTTGCGCCCGGCACGGTACTGTTTCCCGATGATTGGTCCTATGAACGTCGCGCCCGCCAGATCGCGCGTATTCCGCTTGCCCGCTCCGGCACCCCCACCGACGTCGCACGCGCGGTGCGTTATTTGCTCGAGGAAGATTATCTCACTGGCGTCTGCATCCCCGTCGACGGAGGAGCCGGATTGAGATGAACGGGCGGTCCACTACTTTCTACGACGATCTTGCCGACGACTATCACCTGCTGTTTTTCGATTGGGATGCGAGCGTGCTCGGCCAAGGGCACCTACTGCACGAGATGCTCTCGCCTGCGACCGATCCAGTGCTCGATGTCTCCTGTGGTATCAATGGCTACCGACGCGGCATAGCTCATGTCCAACAAGAAAACGCACAGGACAGCGATGACCAAAAAATATCGGAACAAAGGCTATGCCTAGATCTCGAACGGATCTCGGCGAGGTTCGCTGCGAGCCCTTGAAACAGGGCGTCTTAGGCTGCCAAGCTATTGGGTCATTTTGATCCACTAACTAATTACTACTGCAGGTCGCGAGCGATCGATTGGCGAGTCTCGACACCAAGCGGCGTCGAATGAAGATAGTTGGGATGATCGATTTGCAGCGACATGATCGCGTTGGCGTCGAGCCGCTCGACCGGAAATCGCAGGTACTGCACCGCGGCAAACTTGTCGGCGCGAAACTGTTCGGGATCAAATCGTGCCTGGACGCGGCGGCCTTCGACCACCAGCCAGACATGATTTTGTAGGCCTAGCAAACTCTGCAGCGTCGACTCGAGCGCTGCCATGTCGGTGATCTCGACCAGCAGCGTGGCAGCGAGCTCGCCGTTATCGGGCAGCACCTTGTTGTAGATGTCGATCTCGGCTTGGATTTTTTCGCGGGTGTCGAGATTCTCGGCGCGCGCCATCTCTTCAATCTGAAAAATCATGGTGGCGCGGTTTTCAAACACCAACGTAACCACCGGTCCGACCGAGATGCGACGCGGGCGCTTGATCTCAATGATCTGCCGGCGAAATTCTTCGCGCACCAGCGCATAGACGCGCGGCGGACGAATGTCGGTAAGCGCCAGCCTTTTCATCGAGCGCTGCGCGGGTCGCTACTTGCCAAGGCTGTCGAGTCCCTTGGCGAACCGGCCGGCGTGCGATTTTTCCGCCCGCGCCAAGGTCTCGAACCACTCGGCAATTTCCTCAAACCCCTCTTCGCGCGCAGTCTTGGCGAACCCGGGATACATCTTGGTGTACTCGTAGGTCTCGCCAGCGATCGACGCCTTCAAATTCTTGTCGCTCGCTCCGATCGGCTCGCCGGTGGCCGGATCGCCGACCTGCTTCAAATAGTCGAGGTGGCCGTGCGCATGGCCGGTCTCACCCTCGGCGGTGTCGCGAAAAAGTCCGGCGATGTCGGGCTGCCCCTCAACGTCGGCCTGCTTGGCGAAATAGAGATAGCGGCGATTGGCCTGGGATTCCCCGGCAAACGCGTCTTTCAGATTGGTGTGGGTCTTGGTCCCAGATAGGTTCTTGGCCATCAGTCAGCTCCTTGGTTAGGGCGGGCAATCTATCACGTGCATAGGTTGTCGACAATGCGATTTCGGACACGCGATTTCGGCCTGACCGCCTGACAGTTTCCTAGACATGTGGCGTAGGCGTTGACCTTGACGTAGTCGGCGACGGCGACGGCGACGAAAATGGTCTCATTGGGTGCAACTTTTTGCCTCCGATTGCCGATGGCTGCAGCAGACCGAAAGGAGTTACAAGATCAGCATGTTGACTTGCATGTGTCTGTGACCCGACGAAGAACCGATCGTCGCCGTCGCCGACAAAGTTGACGACAACGTCAAGCGCTCACGTCAACGTAACGTCAACGTCGACGTGGGGGAAAACTGTCAGGCGGTCGGCCAACCGGCCAACGGCCAACCAACATTGTTGACAGCTCTCTGCCAGAACGGTATATCTAGATTTAGCAAATGAAAATCGTTTTCAAATTCAAAATCCTGGCGGTTGCCCTTCTGCTGGCAAGTCCGCTGGCGCATGCCGACGGGGTCTACTTTTCCACCCGCGATCTGCTCTCCGACTTTTTCGCGCACAGCCAATCGGTCACCTACAAGCGCATACAGCTCTCTTCGCTTGAGCGAGCACGCCTGACCGAACGCCTCGGCTACCTGCCGGCCAAATCTACCTATACTTTTTTTGTCGCCACCACCTCCTCCCATGTCGATGGCTACGCTCTCATCGACGAAGAAAAGGGCGAACATCTGCCGATCACTTTCGCGGTGCGGCTATCGCCTGCGGGCGTAGTCGAACGGCAGGAGATCGTTGCCTATCGCGAAGCCCGCGGCGATGAGGTGCGCGACGAGCGTTTCAGACGTCAATTTGTCGGCAAATCGGCCCGCGACCAAATTGTCGCTGGCGAAGACATCGTCGCGGTCAGCGGCGCCACCATCTCTTCACGAGCGATGGCGGTCGGCACCAAGCGCGCGGTGGTGCTGTTCGAGGAGCTGCTGCCGCGGTTGCAACCGGTCACCGCACAAACCTCGGCGAGCGTGAACAGACGTTAACCCTTTTTTTGAGGTGCTATTGAAAATGAAAGTTATAATCATAATCAGCTTTTTTCTTCTGCCCTTGACTTGGTCCGCCGTCAGCTCTGGAGCACCGACGGTGACGCTACCGCCAGAGCCAACCCCCGATCAGCCACGCCCGGCGGCGCCCAAGTCCTTTTTGCAATTACCACGCGAATCGCAGATCGAAGTCCCGCTCGAACAGGAACCGCTCACCGGCACCGCCCTCGGCGGATACGGCGAGCTCACCTTCAACGCGCCCTCGAATGGTCCGAACATTGTCGACCTACGGCGAATGGTGCTGTTCGTCGGCCACAATTTTTCGCCCAAATTTCGGCTCTACAGCGAATTCGAACTCGAGCATGCAGTCACTTCGAGCAGCGACCAGGGCGAATTCGCAATCGAGCAGGCGTTTCTCGATTACTTGGCTTGGAAGCCGCTCAATTTCCGCATCGGCCTTCTGCTCGCGCCGGTTGGTATCGTCAACGTCTATCACGAACCGCCGACGTTCAATGGCGTCGACCGCTCCGCCACCGATACCGTGATCATTCCGACCACTTGGCGTGAGCCTGGGCTGGGTATTTTTGGCGGCTACAAGTGGCTGCGCTACCAGCTCTATCTCGTCAACGGTTTCAATGCCAAAGGATTTACCGCAGCCGAGGGACTGCGCGGCGGCCACCAAGAGGCTCAGTTGGCAATTGGCCGCGACTGGGAGTGGTGGCGCGACTCGAGGCCTGGACCTTGTGGGCAGGGCTCACGGGTGGTGTTTCCTACTATGTTTCGCGCGCCGATCAGGGCGACTCGATTTTTCGCGGCTCCGATGGAGATTCGGTCACCGTGCAACTCGGCGAAACCGACGTGCGACTGCGCCACCAAGGTTTTGAAGCACGCGCCGAAGCCGCCGTGGTTTCGATCGGCGGCGCGCGTCGCCTCAACCGCGGACTGCAATCACTTTCAACAGAGCCAATTGATCCGGTGGCCAGTTTGCTTTTCGGCGCCTACGTCGAGGGCGGTTACAACCTATTGCGTCCGGCCAAGCTGCGCTCCGGTGTGCAATTGGTAGCTTTTGGTCGCTACGAATTTGTCGATACACAGCTGCAGATGCCGATGGGCTACTCGCGCACGCTCGGCAATCAGCGCCATATTCTGACCCTCGGCCTGACGTTTCGGCCGATCGCCGAGGTCGCACTCAAATTCGACTACCAGCATTTTTGGACCGATTCAGATAAGACAGCCGACGCCAACATAGACAGCTATAATGCCGGCCTCGCGTTCATGTTCTAAACCATCGAGAGAAGAAGTGGTGCATGCGCCAGTTTGCGTCGGGCGGATTTCGAATTTGGAACTTGGGTAAAGAGGCCAAGCTGATTTACTCGGGCTTCGGGCTGTTTTCGCTGTGCGCGCTTTTTGTTTCGATGCTGTTTTACGAAGACTTGGTCGGCAGCCACGTCGCCGGCGTACACAACTACTATGCCGGCCAAATCAATGTTGCGGTCGATCACGCAGGTGCGACCGGACCCAAACTCGATCTTCCTGACGAGGCTCCACCAAAGTTGGTCGTCGCGGTCAGTTACCGCAAGCTCCTGGAAGTCACCCATTTCCATCTATTCACAGTGCCGGTTTTTCTGCTCATCACCGCACATCTTTTCATGCTGACCGGGCTTTCCTCGACGGCAAAGTCGATTTGGATTGTGGCCGCGTTCGCCTCCTCGCTGCTGCATCTCGCAGCGCCGTGGCTCATCCGCTATGTCAGCACGTCGCTCAGTTTTCTCTATCCGATTTCGGGTGCGGCGATGGCAGCATCGCTCAGCTGGATGACGATTTACCCGATGGTGGTGATGTGGACCCACCCGCCGTCGCGGCAAGTGGCCGACTAAACGCCAACGGAAAGTTCGCGTTCGGCGCGCGCCAGCACGTCGCGCACGCGACGGGAGCGATCACGAAAGCGGGAGGCGATGACGTCGCGGTCAATGCTAGTTTGCAGCAGCACCGACAAAGTTTGCACGCACGCATTGCGAACACGACGCACTGGATCGTGGGCCAGCGCCAGCAGCTGGGTCTCAATCTCGACCGGAAACAGCTCGACCAGCCACCCCAGCGCCAACAGCGAGCCGGCGCGAACTTCCGCGCGTTCATCGCCGCAAAGACGCATGCACAAACGCATCAAGGCAAACGCTACGCAGGTACGCAATTCTGGCACCGCCGAAAACAGCTCTTGCACCGCTGACAGCGGCAGCTTACGCAAATCGATCGAATCGCCCATCTCTGCCGCGTAGAGCGCTTCGGCGAGCACATCTGGAACCGACGGGGCGACGGTTTCTTCCGCTTCTATCTGGCCCAACTCGACCTCGACCAGCGATTCTTGCGAATTGGACATGTGCACGGGAATTATAACGTCCTTTTATTTGTCCGTCCATCGCAAAGGTTTGTTGAATTGGGGTCTACATGTACAGTAGGATTCAGTGTTTAGATTGGACTTGTGCAATGAGAGACTCACGTCCCAAACGTTCGATCTCGGTCACCATCGCTGGCCACCCGCTCACGATTAAGAGCGATGCTAACGAGGCGTACGTACAGGGGCTCGCCAAATTGGTGAACGATCGGGTACGAGCAGTGCAAGAGGCGGGCAAGTCGGTGCCGATGCATGCGGCGGCACTGCTCGCGGCGCTGCAGATTGCCGATGAACTTGCGCACGAACGATCGGGGCGCGCCGAGCTGCGCAAGCGGATACGCGACAAGGCTCAGTCGCTGCGCCAAGAATTGCGGCAGGAGTTGAAGGCATGAATTCTCTACCACTTGCCAGCGGGCAGGTGTTCACGATAGCAGTTGCATTTCCTGACGTTTGCGTTCCGGGAGGTTGTCCCGCGTCCGATACGTGTTTTGTTTTGGAGAATCGGTCACGTAGTCCCGGGAGTTGACGCAAGGCGCGAACCCTGTCCGATGGCCAAGGAGCGAATTTGCTTTTGGCCGTCGAGGAAAATAGAGCGGAGCGCGAAATGCTACGGCGAGAGCTGCGGCAGAGGCGCGAAGCGCTTGCGCAAGAGCAAGTGGCGGCTGCCTCAAAGGCGGTGTGTCAGGTGCTGCGCGCTTTTCCTCCGCCGACGGCAGCGGCGTTCTATGCCCCCGTCGGTGGCGAAATAGACGCTCGCAGCATTGCAGCGGAGTGGCTCGCGGCTGGAAATACCCTCTGTTTCCCTCGGGTCACTGATGATCAGCGGCTGGAGTTTCACCAGGTGCAATCACTTTACGACTTGAAAGCCGATCGTTACGGCATCCCGGCACCCGTGCTTGGCTGCGAAGCCGTAAAAATGTCGCAGCTCAGTCTTGTGCTGGTGCCGGGCATCGCTTTCGCTCGCGACGGCCATCGGTTGGGTTTTGGCCGCGGCTATTACGACTTCGCCCTGGCAGCGTGTCCACAGGCGCTGCGGATTGGGCTTGCTCATTCGTTTCAACTGATTGATTCGATTCCGATACGGGTTGGCGATCAACCGGTCGACTTTGTTCTCATCCCCGAGGGCGCGCACGCAACCTTGGCGCGCCCCAACATGACCGATTTTGCACCCAAGGAGGTGCTCCCTTGACGGCTCTATTGTCGATTCTTTCGCTACTCGTCGGACTTGGGCTCGGCGCGTTGATCTATTGGCGGCTCGGCCGCCGGCAAAGCCAGCTCAACCCGGAATCGGAACGGCAAAAACTGCTCGATGCCGCACGCTCAGAAGCGGTCGAGGTGCGACGCACCGCCGCGCTCGAAGCCAAAGAGCAGGCAATGCAGCTCACCGCCGCCGCCGAACGTGAAATCGGTGATCGCTCGAGCGAGCTGCAAAAACAAACCGAAGCGTTGCGCAAACGTGAAGAGGAAATCGGGCAGAAGCAGCGCTCGCTTGCCACCAAGGAGAGCGACTATCAGCGGCGTGAGACTTCGCTGTCGAGCCGCGAACAGTCGGCGCAAACCGCAGCCGAGAGGGCCGAGGCCGCATTGGCGGACTCGCAAAAGCGGCTCGAAGCGGTGGCCAAAATGTCCACCGAAGAGGCACGCGCACAACTTGCCACGATGGTGATCGAAGAGGCGCGCCAGCAGGCGGCGGGGGAAATCAAGAAAATCGAAGAGGAGGCGACGGCGGAAGCCGAAGCGCGCAGCAAAGCAGTGCTCGGTACGGCAGTGCAGCGCTATGCCAGCGAGTACGTCGCCGAAAAAACCGTCAGCGTGGTGCCGCTGCCATCGGACGACATGAAGGGCCGCATCATCGGGCGCGAAGGCCGCAACATCCGCGCGCTTGAGGCCGCCACCGGCATCGATCTCATCATCGACGATACACCCGAAGCGGTGGTGATCTCCTGCTTCAATCCAGTGCGCCGTGAGATCGCCAAATTGGCGCTGACGCGACTGATGGCCGACGGACGCATTCACCCCACCCGCATTGAAGAAGTGGTGGCCAAGTGCACCGACGAAGTCGAAGCGCAATGCAAAGAGATCGGCGAGCAGGCGGTGTTCGACCTCGGTTTGCATCGCGTCCATCCCGAGTTGGTGTCGGCGATCGGGCGACTCAAATTTCGCTCGTCCTACGCCCAGAATCTGCTGCAGCATTCGATCGAAGTCGGAATGCTGGCCGGTCTGATGGCCGGCGAACTTGGGCTCAACGTTAAGCTGGCACGGCGTGCTGGCCTTTTGCACGACATCGGTCGCGGCGTCGATCACCAAATCGAAGGACCGCACGCCATCGTCGGTGCGCAGCTGGCCAAAAAATTCAACGAAGCACCGCAAATTGTCGCTGCCATCGCCGAGCATCATGGCGACGAAAAACCGTCGAGCGTGATTTCGCATTTGGTCGACGCCGCCAATCGCCTGTCGAGCCAGCGACCGGGCGCCCGCCAAGAGCTGCTCGCCTCCTACGTGTCACGCCTCGGCGATCTGGAAAAGCTCTGTCAGAGTTTTCCCGGCGTGCAGCGCGCCTACGCGATTCAGGCCGGTCGCGAAATTCGCGTGCTGGTCGAAAATTCGCAAATCTCCGACGATCAGTCCTCGCTCTTGGCCAAGGACATCGCCAAGAAAATCGAAAACGAAGCAACCTACCCAGGCCAGGTACGCGTCTGCGTGATTCGTGAGACGCGCTCCACCGATTACGCGCGTTGACGTGACACTAGGCGGCGTCTATGATTGGCTGCATGCGAATTCTCATCACCGCTACCGTCCTGGCTCTGATTGTTCCTTTCTCCCCGGCACGCGCGGATGAAGCGGATGCGCACTACCGTACCGGAATGGCGCTCAAGAAACAGGGGAAAGTCGGCGAGGCGATAGAAGAATTCGAAAAGGCGGTGCAGCTGCGAAAAGACTACGCCGCGGCTGAATTTTCTCTTGGCGTGGCTCTCAAGTCGCAAGACAAACTCGACGAAGCGCTGCCTCACTTGGAAAGAGCGATGCAACTTGAACCCAAGTCGTCCGAACCGCACTCGAGCCTCGGCATGGTCTATTACAAACTGGGGCGTGTGGACGACGCCACCAAAGAATTTGAACAGGCCTGCCAACTCAACGACAAAGACGCGCTGGCGCAAGCGTCGCTCGGCACCATCTATCGCCAAAAGAAGATGTATCCGCAAGCGATCGAGCATCTCGAAAAAGCGGTGGCGCTCGACACCAAGGACGCGATGGCGGCCTCCAATCTCGGGGTCGCGTATCGGCAAACCGGCAAGATCGAC
>JAHFDU010000044.1:12531-17068 GCA_023248835.1 Myxococcales bacterium
CTGTTTCAGAAAGCAATCGAAATGCGCCCCGATCAAGCGGAGTTTCATTTCAACTTGGCGACCGTTTTCAGGCGACAACAAAAGCCCGCGTTGGCGATCGCCGAATACAAGAAGTCGATCGAGCTCAATCCAAAATTGGCGCTCTCCTACTATGACCTCGGCATTTTGTATGCGGCCGATAAGCGCAACCAAGAGGCAATCACTGCCTGGAACCAATATCTCAAGCTCACCACCGGAGAGAACGCCAAAGAGGCGGAGATCATTCGGGGCCATATCCGAGAGCTGGGCGGTACGCCATCCAAGTAGCTCCCTACGCAATTTTAGCCGCCCTAAGCGCGGCTGTTTGCACTGTCTGTGATCACCTGCACGTTGCTTTCGGCGTGCTCTTTTACCCACGTCCGTTTTTGTGGTCGCAAGCTTGGTGGGTGCCACTACTGTTTGGCACCGTCTCGGTGGTAATGGTGGCCGCTGCGCATCGAGTGCGCGTTCGTTTTGCAGCGGCTCAAGCGCCTGTGTCGCTCACCCAGACGCTTTCCGCAACCATCGCATT
Organism: Myxococcales bacterium; assembly: GCA_023248835.1. Lineage (GTDB taxonomy): Bacteria > Myxococcota_A > Polyangia > Palsa-1104 > Palsa-1104 > JAHFDU01. Next base: position 13,082 of record JAHFDU010000044.1, read on the forward strand.
CGCCGCTGCCTACGCGCTCACCGCGTTTTGGCACACGCAGCCGATGGCGCTCGCCGGCATGCTGACGGCATGGTGGCTCAGTCGCGTGCTGCTCGGCGTCGATCGTTGGCTGTTGGTTTTTTCTCTACTGACCGCCGTCGGTGGCCCACTCTTTGAGGCCGGCTGGTCAACCCTCGGCTTCTTTGCGTATGCGGAGCCGCACGCACTCAGCGTTCCCCTCTGGCTCCCCGCACTCTATCTTCACGTCGGCCTCTTAGCAGGGCCGGCAGAATCGCTGTTGCATACTAAGGAATGAGCGCCTCTATTGCGGCCTCGATGTCGCGCACGCCGACGATCTCCATGTCGGGCGGCGCGGCCAAGCGGGTGCGGTTTATTTCTGGCAAGACACAACGTTTGAAACCAAGTTTGCAAGCTTCGTTAAGGCGCAGATCGACGCCGGGGACGGCGCGCACTTCGCCAGCCAATCCAACTTCGCCGAAACACAAAGTGTGCGGATCAATGGCGCGGCGGCGAGCCGACGACACTGCCGCAGCGAGTACGCCTAGATCGGCAGCCGGCTCGACCAAGCGCACGCCGCCGGCGACATTGACAAATACGTCCTGGCCAAGCACGTCGACGCCGGCGCGCCGCTCGATGATCGCGAGCAGCAAAGAGACGCGGTTGGGATCAAAGCCGAGTGCGGTGCGACGGGGCAGCCCTGAGGAGCTAGCCACCAGCGCCTGAATCTCCACCAGCAAAGTTCGCGAACCTTCGAGTGAGGCGACGACCACAGAACCGGGCGCGCCGAGCGGCCGCTCGGCCAAGAACAGCGCCGAGGGATTCGGCACCTCGACGAGTCCGGTCGCGCACATTTCAAAAATGCCAATTTCGTTGGTCGAGCCAAACCGATTTTTTGTGGCGCGCAAGATTCGATACATATGGCTGCGCTCGCCCTCAAAATAGAGCACCGCGTCGACGATGTGCTCGAGCGTCTTGGGGCCGGCCAGCCCGCCCTCTTTGGTGACGTGACCGACCAGCAGCACCGGCACATTTTTGGTCTTGGCATAAGTCAAGAGGCGCCCGGCGGTCTCGCGCACCTGGGACAGCGATCCCGGGGTCGACTCGATCGCAGGTGAATGCATGGTCTGCACTGAATCGATCGCCAACACCGACGGGCGGGTCTCTTCAGCCGCCTGCAAAATGCGATCAAGATCGGTTTCGGCCAACACCAACAGCTCACGGCTGCGCAGTGACAATCGCTCGGCGCGCATCGCGGTCTGCTGCATCGATTCTTCGCCCGAAACGTAAAGCACCGGTCGGCGCGAATGCGCAACCGCGCCGGCGAGCGCTTGCAAGAGCAACGTCGATTTTCCGATGCCGGGGTCGCCCCCGAGCAGCACCAGCGACCCTTGCACCAGGCCGCCGCCGAGCACGCGGTCGAACTCGGCCACTCCGGTGGCTAGGCGAGGCGCATCGTCGAGCGTGACTTCGCCGATCGGCAGCGGCTTTGTGGCCGACGAAAGCGCGCCGGCTGGCCGACCCGCCTGTGCTACTTCCTCGATGAGCGAATTCCACTCGCTGCATTCGGGACAGCGCCCCAGCCACTTTGCGCTTTGATGGCCGCAACTCTGACAGACAAACTGATTTCTAATTTTTGCCATGATCGTATATCGGGTGATGCGGCAAGAAAGTTGCTGTCTATTTGTCGATCGACAAGGGGGCCTTTCCCGTCCCTGCGTGCCGATGGGTCCCCCGCTCGCTTCGCTCGCTGCCCCATCGGTGCTCGGGACCCCCTCCGTCGGCAAAGCCGCCGGAGACCTCCCCCACGCCACGGTTCGCCCTCGCACTCGGGCGTTGCCCGGCTCGGGCCGAACCCCGCGCGAGTTTCGGATTACTGCATGTCGGATAGTGGGCCAAACACTGCCTACTTATCAAATTTCACCGCGAGCCAGGCTTGCAGTGTTTGGGCGATGCCGCCTGAAATAGTGTTCGGCACCGAATAGATGTCTCTGCGAATGCCCAAGCCGTCGAGAGAAAACAGTACGCCGTAGGCAAGGCCGGCGTAGAACCCCTCGTCTTCGTTCTTGTACAAGATCTTGGCATCTAGCTCGACGCCGAGATTAGGGGCGTTGCCGGGATAGCCAACCGGGCGAACTGCCATCGCGTGGATCAGATCGGCGCGTACGCCAAACCGCTCGAGCAAATCATAGGACGCACCCACCTTATAATAGGCAGCGTTTGACACCGCTCCCAGAATGCGACGAAACAGAATCAGGTCGACGTGGTAGTCGGGATCGAACTGAAAACGCCCGATGCGATTATTGACCGGCGCTCGCACCGCATTCTGAAAATTGACCAGCGCGCTGCCGTCTTCGGAATCGTCGCCCGAAGCAAATCCAACTTCCGCGTGGAGCTTGAGCGAAGAGTCGCGAAGTAGCGCGTAGGCGCCCTTGGCGACAAAGCCGCCGGCCACAATCAAGGTCGATTGGTTAGGCTTTAGCGTTGGATAGACATCGCTCAGATTGCCGATGTTGCCGACCACCATCGCCGCTTCCATCTCGAGATGGAGTTTTTTCCAGTCGAGCGATCCCCACAAGTTGGGTAGAAAGATGAGGGCGTGGCGCGGAGCGAGCGCCAATTGAAGAGTCTGGGCGGTGTTGTCAGCGGTCCCTACCGTCTGGCCCGGATTGTAGGACAGCGACCAATCCTGCTGTCGGTAGGAGAGATAGGCGCCATAGTTGAGCACCACTTTGCCGGCGTCGACTCGCTCTTTGATGTCCTCACGCTTGTCGAAGCGGCCGATGACCAGCGTCCACTGACCGACGCCCAGCAATCGGTCCGAGTCGTAAAACACCCCTTGGCCGAGCACCGGTGTCGGGCGAATGATCTGCGTCGTCGGGCCGCTCGCAGCAAAATCCCAGCTAAACCGCAGGGTGTGGCTCCATATGCGTTTGGTTTCGAAACTGAGCCGATCGACATTTTGACCATAGTCACAATCAAGACACGGGCCGGACTCGAGCCCCGCCCGACTCGCTTGCGCGCCACCGCCACCGTCGTTGACCGACATGCCGGTGCCGAAGTGGTTGCCCATCCGGCCAAACGCGATGAGCCCAAACGGCGTTTGCACTTCGGCCCACGCTCGCTTGGCCCGAATCGAGGACCACAGCCCGTTGACGCCGGACTCGGGCGAGTCCTGACTGTTACTGAAAACCGCCGTTGGCGCATTCTGCGGCACCGAGCCGCGAGTGAGAAAATAGCCGTTCGGCGTCGAGCCCAGCACCAGATTGTCAAACACGTCAACCTGCGCTTTGACTCGCACCTGCTCGCTGACATTGATCGTCGGCTCGAGCCGAAGCCGCATATCGGCTGAATTCAAACTATCATTGCGGCAATTGCTGCCGCTGGTCGCCGCGCAGGAGCCGGGAGGATTGTTGTCGGTGGCAACGCCACTCGAGCCGTAATCCGAGGAGGGGGTTGGAAAAGGCGAGCGCAGAATCGGATTGTGGCTCGTGTCCATCTGCGGCGAGTCAAAGACCCCAAGGTTGAGATTGTGCAAAAAATACCAACGGAACCGCATGTAGCCGCTGAGCTGAAAAAACTGCAGCGTCTTTTGGCTCTGCTGTGGCCACGACGGCAGCGGCGGCAAGAGCGGATTCTGTTCAGCCTCGGGCGCCGCTTCCGCCGGTCCCTCCTCCTTGGTTTCCCCTGGCGGAGCCGTCGGCGCGCCCGGCGCCCCAGGCCCGCCCGGCCGCGAGCCACCAAACTGGGCTCGCGCGACGCTCGGCGCAAACATCGCCACCACAACCAGTACCTGAATCCGAGGCATGCCGACCATGGCCGGCGACTATATCGGAACTGCTGCCGGTCTCAACGAAAATCACACGGGGCGGACATCTGCGAAACGTCAGGCTTGTGGCGCTTGGCGCCGGGGTCGAGGTGTCAGAGTTGTGGCACGCGCACAAATAGCGCCGGGGGTCACGGCTTTGCTCGCCGAAAAAAAATCGGCCC
>JAHFDU010000364.1 GCA_023248835.1 Myxococcales bacterium
CTCGTCTACCTTGTCCGTCGTGGTGCAGGAGAATTGATAACCGTTCTCGTCGAGCAAGCAAACCGTCAAGCCCCCCTTGTCGGAATTCACCTGCACTCGAAGCGGCGAGTTGCTCTCGTCAAATCGCCTCGATCCCCGCAGCCGCTCTAGCGCGCGTTTGGCCAGCGCGGTGCCGTCGGCAGCGAAAGTCACCGGCACGCGCAGGTCGAGTATCCGCAAGATAGAGGGAAATTTTTGCAACACCTCACGATAGTGAGGCCGCGCCACATCCGACCATCCCAGTCGCCACATCGAATCGGCGTAAATCGCTTGGGCCCGCCAGTGCAGCAACGCCTCCTCTTTCGGAAGTCCGGCGAGTGCTTTCCCGCACAGCGCCGCCGCTACACCGAACTCGCCGCCGCGCCACACCACTTCCGCCTCGAGCGCGTCGAAGTAAGATGCCGCAACCGCTTGTTCGCGATCGAGCGCTCGACCCGCCGAAATCGCCGACCGCATCACCCCCGAACCGAGCACCGATGTGAGCGATCCAACTTGCCAGGTCCACACGGTGGTTAAGTTCGGCCGGACAACATCTTGCAACGCACCGTCCGCCGCGAGCTGAATCAAAATCTGGCTCGCCTCGATCTTGGCGAGCGCAACTCCCATCGCGTCGGCGCTCATCACTTTGGGATCAAGCCACGGTCGATAGGAGCGCCGTTCCGCCAGAAGATTTGCCCGCGCATCGAGCGCAACGTAGGTGCGAACGGTGCGAGCCAACCGCTCTTTGCTCTTCGAACCGCTGACCATTCCGGTGCGTTCGGGGAGCCGCTGTAGTTCAACCGCCATCCGCTCGGCGTCCTCCACCCGACCGAGCGCGTAGGCGAGATCGGCGGTGAGAATGCGTGCGTTTAGGCCATAGTGCGCGCGGTAGCGCTTTTCCAATTTTGTTTTCTTTAGCGATTCAATTGCGGATAGCGATTTCTGAAACTCGCCCATCATTAAGTAGAGCTGGGCGAGGCGGTTATACTCGCCTTGCGGACAGTCCCGCTCCGGCGCCTTGACCGCTTTCAAGGCGAGCTCTTCGGCCTCGCGCAAGCGAAACATCGTCGTCGCAGTATCCGCTGCGTTGCCAAACAAGACGCAGCTGCGCTCCCCGGTTGCCGCAATCCCATCGATGGCAAACCGGTAGGCGGCGGCGCGATGGTTGGCTTCGCTCTCGAGCGCCAGCCGGCCGTTGTAGCCTCGCATCCGTGCATTCCAGTCGTCCGATTTCATCAGCCGGTCAGTCATGCGGCGCGCCTCGTCGATGCGTCCGAGCTTGAACAGCGGCCACACCCGACGTTCGTCGAATTTCGGCGCATACAGGGCGTCGTATCGATCGAGCACTAGGAGCGCCGCTTGGTTCTCGTCCATTTCACTCAAGATCTCGTACTCCTCGATCAGCGCCTTGCGGTGGCGCTCGGGAGGATTGCCGTATTTTTTCGCCAATATCTCTTCGGCGCGCTTGAGAAAGAACAGCGCGCGAGCATGGTTCGACAGTTCGTCGTGATGAACTATCGCCATCGCCCAATTGCCGATGAAAGAGTCGGGATTGTTTGCCAAGACCGCATCGGCCTCGTCCCGCGCTTTGACGTATTTTTCCTTGTCGAGGTCTTCCCACAAGGTGCGCTCCGCCTCGGTGGCAGACGCCAAAACACTCTCCTCGGCACGCGCCGCTGGGACAGAGGCGGCTAGGATGCAGACGACACCGCACGTAGCCAACAGCCGACAGCTCACAGCCGACAGTGCGGATCGGATTCTCTCCCTGTCGGCTATTGGCTCACCAGAAACTCCCCTTCGAGTGCTTCTCCAACCGTAAACAACCGTGGCCCTCGACTGATTTTCTGGACTCTTCCGCGTTCGAAACTGTCGGCTGTCGGCTGTCGGCTGTGAACCGAGCAGTTTGTTCGCAGCCGCCTCAAGCGGCGAATCGCAGTTAGCCATTTGACTCATTTCAAGCCTGCCGCAGCGTCATGCGCGAGAGCGCGTCGAGAGGTCGTTGCAGCGCATCTTGAATCACCCGCTCGACGCCCTGCGAACCGGCGTCCATGCGATGAGCAAACAGCGGAACCGCCAAAGCGCGAATGTCCTCGCTCGAGACGAAATCGCGATCGTGCAGCATGGCTCGGGTTTGCAACGCCGGGATCGCCTGCACCAGGCAGCGCGTCGAGACGCCCTGCCGCGCCCGTTTGTCGTCGCGCAAAGTCTGGGCGATGTCGACCAAGGATTCGTGAATTAGCGGATGGACCTGCACCGCGCTGCGCACCAGGCGCCGCGCCGCCACCACGTCGCCGCGATTGACCCGCGGCAGCGGCTGTTCGGTGTGCGGGTGTCCCCAGGCGCGCAGCACCTCTAACTCAGAATCTCTGTCGATGTGCTTCATCACCAACTTGAACAGAAATCGATCGAGCTGCGCCATCGGCAGCGGATAGGTGCCGACCGCGTCGAGTGGATTTTGGGTGGCGATGACGAAAAACAGCTCGTTGAGCTTGTAACAAATATTGTCGACCGTGACCTGTTTTTCGGCCATCGCTTCGAGCAGCGCCGACTGCACTTTGGGCGAAGTGCGATTGATCTCGTCGACCAAGACGACATACGCAAACACCGGGCCGCGCCGAAACTGAAAAGTGCTCGATTGGGTGTCGAAGATCATCACGCCGATGACATCCGACGGCAACAAGTCGGGGGTGAATTGAATCCGGCGAAAATCGGGAATGTCGTCGTCGGGCAAATCATCAACGATCGACTGTCCCAGCGCCTTGGCAAGCGTGGTTTTGCCTGAACCGGGATAGTCCTCGAGCAGCACGTGCCCGTCGGCAAACAGCGCAATCAAGACCAGCTCGATCATGTCGTCGCGCCCCATCACGCTCTGCTTGACCCGCGCGCGAATCTTGGCGGCGGTGTTGCGAACATCGTCGAGGCTTTGCATTGCCGTAGCGTCCAAAGACATGTGTTCTCCATTCATTCTATCGCGTCCAAAGCCAGCCGAGCGGATTGAGCTGGCCCAAGATTCGCATTGATCGAGACAAGTTCTTTTGTAATTCCTGCCGCACCAATTGCGCCAGTGCCCTCGATTTCTCGAGCGCTGGCGACGAAGAGCGCCCGAGCGCCGCGCGTAAGTGCTCGGCGGTGAGCGCAGAAAAACTCGGCGCCAGCGACGAGAGTCGCTGCGCGTGTTCCTCGCGGGTCTCGCCCCAGCCGCGTAGATTTCCGACGTCGGCCAGCCGATCAAGCGCACCGACGTAGAGCTCACGCACCGAGCGACTGCGACGGCGCCGCACCGCTTTGACCAGATAGGCCGCCGCCCCCAGAGCGAAAAAAAGACCGATCGCGGTGATGCGAAGCGCGCGCCAAGGCACGATAAAGTATGCGCCTCGGTCTTTGGCTTTGCCGCCGGTCTTGTCTTTGTGTGCCAACTCGCCGAGCAAACTTTCCAAATCTTGATCGAAAGGCGGCTGCGGCGGTTCGTCCGATTTTTCGGGATAAATATCGAACGTGATCCAGCCGACGCCGGAAAGATAAATCTCCGGCCAGGCATGGGCCTCGTTGCTAAACAACAGCAGCGAGGCACCCGCTCCGTGTCTGTTCGTCTGAGTGGCGTAACCGAGTGCGACGCGCGAAGGAATTCCTTGGCTGCGAAAAAGCAGCGCCGCCGCGTGGGCAAAGTGAACGCAGTAGCCGCGCAACTCGCCAAAGAGAAATTTCCCCGTCGGGTCGGCGCCTTGCAGCGTTTTTTCGTGCAAGCTGTAGGTGCCGTTCTTTTCCAAATACTGTTTGATCGCCATTGCCTTCATCAGATCGTCGCCGACAAAGCGCGGGTCGACTTCGCGTACGATCCGATGCGACAGCGCTTGGTAACGAGCATCGCTCGGCATCGCCAGGTAGTGCTTGAGCGCGGCGCCAGACCACTCTCCAGAGACAGCGTTGTGCCCCACCAACCGCTTCAGCTCGTGATGCAGCAGCATCGATTCAACCTCATAGGCGGCGACAAAACGGCGAGGATTGGGGTTGTCGGTCGGACGCATGTCGAACGGATGTCCAAGCCCGGGAAACTGCGGGTGATCGACGAGTAGAAACATCGACGTATGGAGTAG
>JAHFDU010000045.1:0-7178 GCA_023248835.1 Myxococcales bacterium
TGGCCGGCATCGTGCTGTATTCGTGGGGCACTGGACCGATCCAGGGTTTTGCCGTGACTTTAATGATCGGCATCATTTGCAACCTTTTTACCTCGGTGTGGCTGTCGCGGGCGATGTTCGATTTTGTCGTCGGTCGTCGCCAACTGACCGAGCTGTCTATTTAGGTGATGGATGCCCAAATTCTTTGAGCTGATAAAACCCGATCACAATTTCGAGTTCTCTGGCCGAATGAATTTGTTCCTCGGTCTGTCCGCGGTGATGGTCGCGCTTTCGATTTTGATGTTGCCGATCAATCTGCTGATTCCCTCGCGACACCACATGCTGAATTTCAGCATCGAGTTTCGTGGCGGCAGCGAAGTGCAGGTTGATTTTGCCGGACCGCAAGAGCCTGGGCGGATTCGCGACGCGCTCAAAAAGGGCGGGTTTGCCGACGCTGATGTGGTGAAGATTCGTGATGCTTTGAATCCAAATTCTTATCTCTTGCGCTTCGGCGCGGTGTCGCCGGTGTCAGAGGAAAAAGCCAAGCAGCTTGAGCAGGCGCTGCGTAACAAATTTGGCGCAGACGGTTTGCGCAAGTTCGATTTTTCCGAAGGCGGTGACAAGATCTATGTGCGCTTCAACAAGACCGTCGACCCGGGTGACCTGATCGCTGTCTTCAAAGCCGAGGGCGTACAAAACAACACGGTGCAGCGCTTTGGCCGACCCGAGGACAATACCTTCGAGGTCATCTTGGTTGGTCTCGACATCGAGATCAAACATGCGCTTGAGGCCGAGCTCGGAGCCGGCACCGTCGCGCAAGTGCCAGCGGTGGGATCGGTCGGTGCCAAAGCTGGCGCCGAGCTGCGCGACAACGGCATCAAGTCGCTGCTGTTCGCCATCGTCTGCATCATGATTTACATCGCCATCCGTTTCGATTTTCGCTACGGCCCGGGCACCGTCATCGCGCTGCTTCACGACGCCATCTTGGTGATGGGAACTTTTGCCGTCACCTACCGTGAATTCTCACTCACCACGGTGGCGGCCATTCTGACCGTCATCGGTTATTCGATGAACGACACCATCGTGGTGTTCGATCGCATCCGCGAAAATGTCACCAAATTGCGCGACAAGAAATTCGACCGTCTCGTCAATATTTCGATCAACGAAACATTGTCCCGTACAATTCTGACCTCGGCGACGGTGTTTTTCGTCACGCTGGCGATGAACGTGCTAGGCACCGGCGTGATTCGCGATTTCGCTTTCGCGATGAATGTCGGCGTCATCGTCGGCACCTACTCGTCGATCTTTGTCGCCGCTCCGATCTTGATTTGGCTCAACGAGCGCTATTTCAAAAATTCGATGAAGTCCGTTCGCGCCGCGTAACCCTGCTTCGACCGCGCGCTGCGCGCTCCGCTCAGCATGCGCGGATGTGTAGACCGACTGGCTTGCCGAAGGACCACCCGAAATCAGAAAAATGTGGTCTAATAGAAGGATGTCCGTACGACCTTTGTTTGTGGCGCTACTCCTGGTGAGTTGGTCGTCAAGCGTGTCTGCCAAGACGCAACACGGGGCGGACGGCAGCGACATCCAGCAAGAGGTGGCGAACGAGTTCCGTCGGCGTGGCGTCGACATCGATCTGCGCATGGCGTCGACCGAAGAGTTGGCTGAGTGGAAGCGCCGCATCGATGAGGCGCGGCTGCTCGAGCGCCGCTATGGGTTGATCGTCGATTGGCGCGCCCACTCGCTGCAGACGATGCAGGAGTGGCAAGCGAGGGTCGAGGCCGCGAGTGACCTGCGCAAACAGGGCTACAAGCTCGACTGGCGTCTGTATTCACTTGAAGAACTACGTCGCTGGCGACGGATTCATCCCACGCCGGCTTCGAGTGGTTTGGCCGATGTGGTCGAAACCTGTCAGGATCGCGGCGCTCAAGTCGCCGCGGCCGATCGGCAGGCGCGCCGTGACGACACCGACGATCTGGCCCTCATGCAGCCGACGTTCGCCAGCCCGAATTTGTACACGCTGGTGTTCGAAGATTCGCTGCTCATTCCCAAGTTCATCGAAAAGATCGGCAAGTCGTCCAAGTCCACCCGCCACTGACAGCCACTAATCACAACGTCCATCAAGCTACCCCGAGATCGTCGATCTGCTCCTCCTAATTTCCCCCTTCGGGAAGGGGAAAATCACGGTGAGTCTTGCAAGCCGAGTGGTGGGTTCGCGGGGCGTTGAAGCGCGCTCCGCCAAAGGCGGACGCCAGCGCTTCACCGGTGAGGCTGCGCCGGAGCGATAAAGCTCCGTTTCCGCGGCCGAACGCCTGGGCCGAAGGCCCCGCGGCCGTCCCCGCGACACCCACCACTCGGCGCAGCTGGCGACAGCCTGATGGGTGGGGTTAAATCACTTGACGCTGGCGCTCGACGGGACTACCTTCTCGCCACCCTTAGCCAGAGGTACGCCTCGCGCCAGGGAATTTGCAGACTGCAGTCAAAGGAGCCGGAACACGCATGATCGATTTGCACAATAGCTCGCCGGTAGATGAAGAGAGTTTCGCCGCACTGTACGAAGAAAGCCTTAAAAAAGAGGACATCAAAGAGGGCGCGATCGTTCGCGGCCGGGTGATTCAGCTCACCAAAGACTTTGTTGTCGTCGACATCGGTTACAAGTCCGAGGGCCAGGTGGCGATCGAGGAGTTCACCGCGCCCGACGGATCAGTGTCGGTCAAACCGGGCGACGAGCTCGAAGTGTTTCTCGAGAGCCGCGAAAATGAAAACGGCCTCTGCGTGCTCTCCAAAGAGAAGGCCGATCGTCTCAAGGTGTGGGACGAAATTTCAGCCGCGTGCGAACGTGACGAATTGATCGAGGGCACCATCGCCCAGCGGGTCAAAGGCGGCCTCTCGGTTTCGATTCGCGGCGGCGTCAAAGCATTCTTGCCGGGCTCGCAAGTCGATCTGCGACCGGTGCGCAACCTTGATGCGTTTATTGGCAAGACCCACAAATTCAAAGTCATCAAGTTCAACAAGAAGCGCGGCAACATCGTGCTGTCGCGTCGCGTGCTGCTCGAAAAAGAGCGCGCTGAACTCAAAGGCATGACGCTTGAAAAACTCAAAGAGGGACAGATCGTCGAAGGCATCGTCAAGAATCTCACCGAGTACGGCGGCTTCATTGATCTCGGCGGCATCGACGGCCTCTTGCACATCACCGACATGAGCTGGGGACGGGTCAACCATCCGTCGGAGCTTTTTCAAGTCGGCGATCATGTTCGCGTCAAAGTGCTCAAGTACAACTCCGACACCGAGCGGGTTTCGCTTGGGCTGAAGCAGATCACCGAAGACCCGTGGGTGTCGGCGCAGGAGCGCTACACGCCTGGCACGGTGGTCAAAGGTAAAGTGGTTTCGCTCAAAGACTACGGCGCGTTTGTCGAGCTCGAGCAGGGCATCGAAGGGCTGATTCACATCAGCGAGATGTCGTGGACCCGTCGGGTCAAGCACCCGTCGAAGATGGTGGCGGTCGGCGATGTGGTCGAAGCGGTTGTGCTCGATGTCGACCCCAAACAGAATCGCATTTCGCTCGGCATGAAGCAGCTCGAGCCGAATCCGTTTGAAGCGCTGACTTCCAAATATCCGCCCGGCACGGTGGTGCGCGGCAAAGTGCGCAACATCGCCGACTTCGGTCTGTTCGTCGAAATCGAAGAGGGCATCGATGGCCTGGTGCACATCAGCGACATGAGCTGGACGCAGCGGGTCAAGCATCCGTCCGAGGCCTATCAAAAGGGTGACGACGTCGAAGCGGTGGTGCTCAACATCGACACCGCCGAGAGCGAGAAACCCAAAATTTCTTTGGGCATCAAGCAGCTCACTGGCGATCCGTGGGATCGCATCCCGGTCGACTTCCCCGTCGGCAAGATCGTCACTGCGACGGTGCAGAAGGTGCTCGACTTTGGCGCGTTCGTTGAGCTTGGCAAAGGCGTCGAAGGTCTGATTCACGTGTCGGAGATTTCCGACGAGCGCATAAGCGATCCACGCGAGATTCTCAAACCCGGTCAGGAGGTCAAAGCGGAAGTGATTTCTATTGACGCGGCCGAGCGCAAGATCGGTCTGTCGATGAAAGCGGCGCTGCGCAGCGCCGAGCTCGCCGAAGCGCAGGGCTACACCCCCGGCACCTCGGGCGCTACGTTGGGCGACGTGTTTCGCAACAAGCTCAAGGGGCCCAAAGGCGTCGAGGAGAACCCCAAGTAGTCATGGCCAAGCTGACCTTCCTCGATTCTTTCGGCGGGGACTGGATGAATCATGGCGAGCGCCGCGCCATCAATCAGACCGACTTTGAACTGAAAGCTTCAGAAAGCCGGCTCGACGACGTTACCGTTCAAGTCGCTCAGTTGGTAAAGCGGGATCGCGAACGCGGCGCAGAAATTGAGCTATTAGAGGCGCTCTGCCGATCGCTGGTGTCGCTGCTAGTCGAGAGCGGCGCCGTCGACGAGGAGACCCTGAGTCGCCGGGTTGACGAAACCCTCAAAGAGTTTCGCGCTGCCTCCGCACCGGCGCCAAGCGCCAATAGCTCCGACGGATCGCCCTACCGCTAAAGTCTTTCCGATGCTACAAAACCAGCGTGACCAGTTGTCCGCGCTGTGGCCGGATTTTCAAGCAACCGACGCGCTTTTGTCCGCATGATGGCGCAGAAGTAGTGAGCGCTGCTGAAGATCCCAATCTCGGCAAAGTGCTCAAGGGCGATTTTGAGATTCTAGAGCCGAGCGGCAAAGGCGCGATGGGAACTGTCTATCGCAGCTATCAGCGTTCGATGGATCGGGTCGTCGCAGTGAAGATTCTGCGCAGTGAGTTGCTCGGCGATCAGGCGATCTTGCGCCGGTTTTTGCGTGAAGCGCGCGCGATTGCCAAACTTCAACATCCGAGCATTGTCACCGTGCACATGGCGGGAGAGACCGACGACGGCGCGCCATTTTTGGTGATGGAATACATCGACGGGGTTTCGCTCGAGGCGATGTGCGAGGGCACCAAGCTGCCGCTCGAGCAGGTGCTGGCAATTGGCAAACAGATCGCCGCCGCGCTGGCCGAGGCGCACGACCACGGCATCGTCCATCGCGACCTCAAACCTGCCAACATCTTGATCACCGAAACCCCGGGCGCAGGTCAGCTCGTCAAAGTGGTGGATTTTGGAATTGCCAAAATCCTGCATGGTGACAACGCCGATCGCACCGCGCTGACGCAGGAGGGAATTTTCGGCACGCCGCATTACATCGCGCCTGAGCAGGCCACCGGCGGCAACATCGATCATCGTGTCGACATCTATGCACTCGGGGTGATTCTGTTTCGCTTGCTCTCTGGCCGCCTCCCCTATGAGGGTGGGATGGGAATGCAGGTGGTACTCAAACACCTGCGCGATCCGGTGCCGCACCTTCTCGACCTCGACCCAAGTCTGCCAGCTGCGATCGATGAGCTGGTGGCGCGCTGCATGGCCAAAGAGCCGAGTGCTCGTCCGGCCAGTGCAGAAGCGCTGCTAAAAGAATTCGACAAAGTAGAGTTGAATGGTCGACCAGCCGCCCGCGCCGAAGCGGCGGTGGCGATCCCGATCGGAGTTTCTCTCGTCGAAAGCGATGAAACCGAAACACCGCGTCGCGGGTTCGCAGTGATCGTAGGTGCTGCAGCTGCGTTGGTCATTGGAATATCGGGTGGTTTGACAGTGGCGGTGTGGCACCGGTCGACGTTGACGATGAAGAAAACGAATCTTCCAACGCTGACACAAACGATACCGCCGCCAGCGCAAACGATTCAGCAACCGCTGCTGCAACCGCCGCCGCTGCAACCGCAAGTGCAAATCCACATGGATGCTTCGGCAACGTCCCCGCCTAAACCGATCTTGCCAGTCGCATCGGCACAGCCACCGGTTGCGCATCATCGTCGGGCATCGCTGCCGATCACGGTGATCGAACCGCCGACCACCCAGGTGCTGCCCGAAAAGCTGACTTCGCCGCCGTCGGTTCAACCCTCATCGGTGCCGAGCCCGCCAGCGCCAGCCGAGGAGGCTCCGGCTGCCAAGGCGACCGAAGATCCGACCAATCTCCCTATACCGAATTGATCGAGGTGCCTCGATCTTTGAGCAATCGCTGAGCTCTGTAGTTGACCAAATTGATACATACAAGTAGTATGAACAGATGCATACATTTCGTACGACTTTGAATCTGCATCGTGAGCTTGTTGAGGAGGCCGCCTCCTACCATCCGGGAATGACCCGAACCGCCGTGATCGAAGAGGCGCTTCGGGCCCTCATCGCCCGCAATGCGGCTCAGAGGCTGGCCGCCCTGGGCGGATCAGCGCCACGCGCACGTCGGCCGAAGCGTCGCCCGAGAGCCCAGTGATTCTGAAGGTCCGCCAGTTTTGTCGTGGGCGTGGGCGTAGGCGTGGGCGAATCAGCGACGGAAAGCGGCCATGCACCGTGGGAAAATGCCGCACCAGTGTTTTGACGATGTGGCGCCTGTTTTGAGTCGCCACATGTGTCTTACGGATTTTCGTTTCACGCCCACGCCCACGCCCACGCCCACGAAACTGACGGATCTTCAGCAGTGATTCTGGTTGACACCAATGCATGGGTGTCGCACGTTCGATCAACCGATCAGCGCCTGGTCGGTATGCTCAACCAGAACCGTGTTGTCACCTGCGACGTGGTGATTGGCGAATTGCTTCTCGGCGCTGGCCTGCCGCGCGGTTTGACCGCGGCGCTAGCGCTGATCCCTCGCCTCGGGAGCCCCACAGCGGCCGAGACGCTGGCGTTTGTTCAGCGCCACATTGGACTGTTTCGATCGTCGGGCGTTGGCTGGGCAGACGCACAGATCATCGCCGCGGGAGCGCACGCCGGCGCGCTCCTCTACTCCTCTGATACAGCGGTTCGCAAGACCTGGCGGCGACTGGGCTACCGAATGCCGTAGTAGCACGAAGTCTGAATTCTGGTCGTGGTTTTGTTACAGACGTCGCGGGCGTGCAATCAACCCCTATTTCCGCTACAGTTGGCGCGTGGGCAAACGAACGAAGACTCAGGTGAGTGCGCAAGGCACCGCGTGCGTGGGGCGGGAGCGCGAACTAAAAGAACTTTCGCAGCGATATGCGAAGGTGGTGGCGCAACACAAACCGCGCGTCGTCACCTTGGTCGGTGTGCAGGGAGTCGGCAAAACCCGGCTGATCGACGAGTGGCTCAG
>JAHFDU010000045.1:7188-16858 GCA_023248835.1 Myxococcales bacterium
GGCTCAGCTCCCAGCACGAGACGCCGACGCGCGTATTGCGGGTCACCGCGCACGGTGCCAACGGATCGTATGCGCTGATTCGTCGATTGCTTTCGGAACGCTTCGGTTTCGCCGAAAAGGATGGCGCGTCCGCTCGCCTCGACCGCTTGCGAGCGGCGGTGACCGAAGTTTTTTCCGACAAGCGCATGACCGAAGTGATCCATTTTCTTGGTCGCTTTCTCGGCCTGCGCAGCGACGATAACGCTTTTTTGCGCGCGCTCTCAGCGGACGAGGGCGATGACTCGATTTCGCGTACCATTTTGCGTCGGTTTTTCGAGCTCGATGCAGCGCGATCGCCACTCGTCATCGTGCTCGATGACTTGCACCTGGCCGACGACGATTCGCTCGCGCTCCTCGAAGATCTGACTTCTCAGTTGCGTGCCGGCGACCTGTTTTTGTTGGCGATTGGCCGTCCCGAGCTGTTCTCACGTCGGCCGGCGTGGGGTCAAGAGCAGGACAAAGTTCACAGTCGGATGGAGATTGGTTCGCTCGAGGCTGCTGCCGCCGAGGAGCTGCTGCGGCACCACCTGGCAGGTTGCGAGCTACCGGAAACTTGGGTCAAAGAGGTGTGCGCACGCGGTGCTGGCAATCCACTGTTGTTGGTGGAGTCGGCGCGCTTGCTCGAGGAGAGTGGCGCGATCGTCGACGGCGAAGGCGGTCCGCGTCTCGATCTGGAGCGCGCACGGACAATCGAACTGCCGTTCAGCGTTGAGGCGGCGCGGGACACCCAGATTGCGCTCTTGAGCAAAGGGGAGCGCGGGTTGCTCGAGCGCGCCGCGGCGCTTGGTTCCACATTTTGGCTCGGGCAACTTGAGACGGTGTCGCGCTTCGACGTCGAGACCGGCGATCGATCGTTTTCGACCAAGCACCGCGACGATTTGAGCGCGCAGCTTGGCGCGTTGTGCCAGCGCAATTATCTCTTGCCGGTTCAAGATGGCGCGCTCGCCGCCGAGCCGGCCTTCGCTTTTGCCGACGCTGCGGTTGGCGCTTTGCTGGTGAGACGCATGGCCCCCGATGCGGTAGCGCGCGTCGCCCTGCACGGCGCCGAATGGTTGGCGGCCAAGTTGCCGCTGGCGGACGGTGACGTGGCCTGGTCTCAGCGACTGGAATTGCTCGCCAGCCTCTATGAGCGCAGTGGGCAACCAGCGCTCGCGGCGTTGGCGGCAGCCACCTATTTGCGCGCCGGCCAAGCCGCCCGCGCCCATTTTGCCATCGTGCAAGCCGCGAAGTTTATTGGCCGCGCACTCGAACTCGGAGTGGCGGATGCGCGCGAGCGGTTCGATGCACTACACGACTACGGTGATGTACTGCAGCGCACCGGTGAAACCAAAGCGGCGATGGCCGCCTTTCAGGCGATGCTGAAGCTGGCTTGGAGGCTTGATTTTCCAGCCAAGGGCGGAGCTGCGCTGAGCCGGATTGCGCGCGTGCATCGCGCACTCGGTGAGTACGAATCCGCCGAAACGGAGCTGAAATCGGCGCTTGAATTATTTCGCTCGGTCGACGATGCCCGCGGGGTTGCTGGGGTCGAAGATGACCTTGGAAAAATTGCGTTTCTGCGCGGTGATTTTCCACACGCCCTCGAACGCTGCCGGCGTGCGCTCGAGTTGCGGCGCCAGATTGGCGACAAGCGCTCGATTGCGCTGTCAACCCACAACGTGGCGTTGGTACATCAGGCGAGCGGCCACTACGCCGATGCAGTGCAACATTTTGTCGATGCGCTCGAGTTGCGCAAAGCGATCGGCGATCGTTCGGGCGTGGTGCAGTCGCTGTTGGCGATGGCCCAAGCCTGGCGCGATCAGGGCCACCTTCAGCGTGCCTACGACATTTTGATTGAGACCTTGACGTTGGCACGCGAGATCGGCGATCGCGTCGAGGAGGCCAACATTTTGGTTCGACTCGGCGATTTGCAATTTCGTCTGGCTCGTGCCGCCGAAGCGTGCGACCTGCTTGGGCAGGCAGCACGGCTCGCCGAAGCGTTCGGCGATCGTCCGCTACAGAGCGAGGCGGCACGGCTGCTTGCCGAGATTTCGCTCGAGCTTGGTTACATTCAAGCCGCGCGCACCGAGGCACGACGCGCTCTCGAGCTCGCCGAGGCGGTGCACATGCCGACGGTGATGGCGAGTGCTCACCGGACGCTCGGACGAATCTTTTTTCGCAGCGAACTGGCGTCGGAGAAACTCGGTGGGCGCGAGCATTTTCAACGCGCCGTCGATCTGCTCGAGGGCATGGGCGCGGAGAACGAATTTCAGCGCACCTGCGAAGAGCTTGCTGCCCTGTTGACTGCCGAAGGCGACAGCGTCGGCGCCAGCGAGTGGTCTCGTCGCGCGCATGGCACACAGCCAGTACATGAACCAAACTGAATTTGATCCGATCGACTGACATTCCCTCTTTTGTGGTCGAGTTGTGTCGCCAACTGCGGCAAGCCGGGGCGGAGGCGTGGTTGGTCGGCGGTGCGGTGCGCGATCTGGTACGCGGACAGAGTGCACACGATTTTGACATCGCCACCTCGGCGACGCCGGCCGAGGTGATCGGCCTGTTTGGTCGCAAGCGAACCATTCCGACCGGCGAGAAGCACGGCACGGTGACCGTCGTGGTCGACGACAATGGTGCACGCCATCACATCGAAGTCACCACTTTTCGCGGCGAGGGCGCTTACAGCGATGGCAGGCGGCCCGACGACGTGGTGTTTGTCCGGTCACTCGTAGAAGATCTGCGCCGGCGCGATTTCACGATGAATGCAATCGCCTTCGATCCGATCGACGAGAAACTGGAAGATCCGTTTTTTGGCAAACGCGACCTCGATGCTCGATTGATTCGTGCGGTTGGCGATCCGCTCGAGCGTTTTGCCGAAGATGGTCTCCGCGCCATGCGAGCGGTGCGCTTCGCCGCCCAACATCAATTCACACTCGACCCGGCGACCGAATCGGCGATCGCCGAGCGGCTCGAGGTATTTCGAAAAGTCTCGGCGGAGCGCATGCGCGACGAGCTGGTGAAGATTCTGGCCGCGCCGAAACCGTCGATTGGCCTTGAGCTGATGCGCTCGACCGGGCTCTTGGGCGAAGTTTGGCCGGAGCTGCTCGAAGGAGTCGGCTGTGTTCAAAATCGATTTCATAGCCATGATGTTTGGCACCACACTTTGGCTGTAGTCGACGCGACCGCGCTCGGCTCACCGGTAGGACCACCCTGGATTGTGCGCCTGTCGGCGCTCTTGCACGATGTCGCCAAACCGCGCACCGCCGAGGCCAAGCCCGACGCACCGGGAGAGTTTTCTTTTTTTCGTCACGAATACGTTGGCGCCAAGTTGGCAGACGAAATGCTGCGTCGGTTGAAGTTCTCGAACGACGAGCGCGAACACGTCGTCGGTTTGGTGCTCAACCACATGTTTTGGTACTCCGCCGAATGGACGGCGGGAACGGTGCGCCGCTTTATCAGTCGGGTCGGTGAAAAGGCGCTGCCGGATCTGTTTTCCCTGCGTGACGGCGATGTGCGCGGTCGCGGCAAGGGGGAGAATCCCGGCGTCGAGCTCGACCAGCTACAGGCGCGAGTGACCGAAGAAATCGCCAGCGCCGCTGCCTTCAAGATCACTGATCTAGCGATCGGCGGCAAAGAGGTGATGCAGATTTTGGCCTGCCCGCCGGGGCCGATCGTCGGTGAAATATTGAGCATGCTGCTCGAACGTGTGCTCGACGACGCCAGCTTGAACACCGTCGAAAAATTGACCGAGTTGGTAGAGGAGAGTCGAAAATCAGGAAACGGACCGTAGTTTATTAGTGATGTGGTACTCGTTCACGGATTTTAACCCCGCCTCTAATTACAAGCCTCCGACACACCGCCCTTGCAGGCGCGATCAAGCAGCGCATGGGCCCGCTTGCATACAGAACGCCGAGGTTGCTGCACGCTGTGTTGAGGTCACCGTCACAGGCCTTGCGAAATAGTCTTGCAGCGCGTTCATCGTCCCGAGGAACGCCTTTACCGTCGGAGAGGCGCCTGCCAAGGTTGTTGCACTGCCCGAGAATCCCACGCGTGCAATCGTGCTCCAAGCGTTCCGCTTCGGTTCGCGTACAACCCGTAGCACATAGCCCCAGCTCGACAAACAACGCGACCAGCACTGCGAAGGATTGCGTCGTTGTCTTCATTTATTTCTCCCAGATCTCCGAGAGCGTTTTCTTAGCATGTTTGCCGTGAGTGGAGCGAGCGGAATCAAATATTTAGAAATTGAGTTTTTCGATCAGACACCTGGTGAGAACTTAATTTCTAAAGTCCGTCCGTCAGCCTCCCTCGGCCTCTCCCGGATCTACAACTTGCCGGTTGCGGCTTTGCGCATGGTGTCGACCAGAGCGAGGGCGCAGCCGGGAAAAATTCCGTATTCGATTTCGGGGTGGTGGCGCAGGAAGACTTTGACCAACCAGCCGAGGGAGTCGACGTCAAAACCGATGCGGGTTTGCAGCGCGCTCGATTTGCCGTCGCCGATCGGTTGCAGATCGAATCGGATGGCCAAGTCGCGCGGTTCGCCCGACACATAGCGCAGCTCGATCGATCGCCCCTCGTCGAGGATGGCGTCGGCGACAAACGAGAAACCGACCGAGAAGAGCGACATACGGAACTTCAGGTCGACGGCAATGCGACGATCGGCGACTGCGACCCGGCTCATCATCGGCACGCGCTTATGGTAGTTCGGCAAGTCGGCCAACACCTTCCACAGTTGCTCCGGCGACACGTCGATGCGCAGTCCGGCGGTGGCGGCGCAGAGTCGTCCGTTTTCCCTGCGTTCGACCGCGATCAGCGGATGTGGGGCGTTGGCGAGGGTTTCGACCGAAAACGGCAGTTCTTGTCCCATCGCATCAACATATCTCATTCTCGCTCCCGCGAAACTTACGAAAGTTAATACTGTCGCCAGGTCGTGTTAGAATTCTCAGGTGATCTCCGTCGGTGCCAAAGTTGGCAACTACGAGGTGTTGCAGAAGATTGGCGAAGGCGCGATGGCCAGCGTTTACATGGCGCACCATCCCACCATCGGCAAACGCGTCGCGCTGAAAGTCATTCACCCAGAGCTGGCGGTCAACACCGAAATGCTAGCGCGTTTTTTCAACGAGGCGCGTGCGGTGACTCAGATTGGCCATGTCCACATCGTCGATGTACGCGATTTTGGCCAAACCCCCGACGGCGACAGCTTTATCGTGATGGAGCTGCTCGAGGGGCGAACGCTGGGTCAGGTGATCAAGAGTGAGGCGCCGCTTGCACCCGAGCGCGCCTGTCGAATTGCGTCGCAGATGTGCGAAGGGCTGGGCGCAGCCCACGTGCGCGGCATCATCCATCGCGACGTCAAGCCCGACAACGTCATGTTGATCGAACGCTCAGGCGATCCTGATTTTGTAAAGTTGCTCGACTTTGGTCTGGCCAAGTTGTTTGGCGCTGGCGCCTCGATGATGCAGGCCAAGACCAGGGCCGGTTCGCTGCTTGGGACTGCGCACTACATGGCGCCCGAGCAGGCCGAAAATTCGCAGAAAATAGATCAGCGCGTCGATATCTATGCGCTCGGTTGCATGCTGTTCGAGATGCTCACCGGCCGAGTACCGTTTATGGGCGAGGGGTTTGGCGACGTTATCATCAAGCATTTGCGCGAGCCGCCGCCGATGTTGTCACGCATCAATCCGAAAGTTTCGGTGGCGCTCGAGCGGGTGATTTTGCACGCGCTGGCCAAGAAGCCGGAATTTCGCTTTATCTCGATGGACGAATTCCGCGAGGCGCTTGGCAATCCCGAAGAATTTTCGCGCAAGATGAATGTCAGCGGCATCACCTCGCCACAAGAGGGCGTCTCTCCCCTCGGTGAATTGGTAGCTCCCGACGCTCCGACGCTGGCGCTGCCGAGTGGCGCGCCGCAAAGACTGGGCGCGGATGCAGCGACGATGATGGGCGCAGCGCCGGCCGAAGTGCAACAGGTGCTTGCAGCGCGGGCGCACGCCAGTGCCATGCAGTCGGCCACACCGCAGCGGACGATGTTTTTGCCCACCGATGCGCCGCCGCCGGTGGCGATGCCGATGGCAGCGGATACGCTCGACGACTATGAAGCGCCGGAAAAAAAGCGGATGTCGCCTCTGGTGCCTGCGGTGATATCGATTTCAGTATTGTTGGCGATCGCGGTGGCAGTGTACGCTTGGTCCAATCGTGGCGGTTTGACCCGGGTGCATCTGCAGAGCGAACCAAGTGGCGTCGAAGTGCTGCTCGGCGATCGCGTGCTCGGGGTGACACCCTTTGACACCCAACTCGAGCGGCTGGGAGCATTTGAGTTAGAGTTTCGCAAATCCGGTTTTCTTTCCGCCAAGCGCACGGTTTCACCTCGCGAAATGGAAGCGGTGAGTGTCCGCTTGCTCGCAGCGCCGCCACCGCCCGAGCCCGAGGAGCCGAAGCCGCAAGATACGAAACCGGCTGAACCGCCACCGCCCCCCAAACCGGTGGTGACAAGACCGGCTCCTAAGCCGATCGCCGCGAAGCCCGCTCCGCCGCACAAGCCGCCAGCGAAACATAAAACACATCGCCCCCTGCACGACATGCTGCTAGAACCCTCGTTTTGATATCTATTTCGCGATCACACCACAGGCAATGCGGTCGCCAGCATTGCCGGCCGGATCGCTGGCGTAGTCGTCGGCTTTGGCGTGCAGCACCAGTGATGCACCATCTTTGTCGAGCAGCATGTTTTTGGGATCTTTATCGAGCGAAACGTGGCCGACAAAAAACTGCAGCTTGAGACTGCCCGACGCTGGGACTTCGATGTTGGGCAAATCGCCCTCGTGTTTTCCTTCCGGATTCTTGACGCCGTGTTTGTGCCCGAGCGGATTGAAGTGTCCGCCTGCGCTCTTAAACGGCGGTTCGCATTTGCCAAATTCATGGATGTGAAAGGCGTGTGTGCCGGGTGGCAGATTCTTGAGATCGGCGGTGACCAGCACGCCGTGCGGTGTCTCCTCGATGGTCGCGCGCCCGACACTTTCGCCCTTGAGGTTTTTGAGTTCAGTCGACGCCGTGGTCGCAGGTTTCGGTGCATCCGCATTTGCAGCCACGCTGCCTAAAAATATCGCCGTCATCACCACGCGCTTCATCGTTGCCTCCTCGGTACGAGTGTGAGAGTAACGTATACAATCACCTTAGGAGGCGGACCCAACATGCGCAAGGTTGCAGTGTTCTTTCTTCTCAAAGTGAATTGATGGCGGAGTTGCACTCTGTCGAGGCGGCGCAGGCGCTGGCGGTAACGCTTGTGCGCACGCTCGGACCTGAGCGCGTGATGCTCGATCGCGCGCTCGGTCGCGTGCTCGCCCAGGCGATGGTTGCGCCTTTCGATCTACCGCCCGACGACAACTCAGCAATGGATGGATTTGCGCTTCGCTCTTCCGACGTGGCGACGGTGCCGGCAGAACTCGAGATTCTCGGCGAAGTCGCCGCTGGTCAGATCGCACCCGTCGGCCTCGACGCCGGTCGCTGCTACCGCATCATGACCGGCGCGACGATTCCGCTCGGCGCCGATGCAGTGGTGATGGTCGAACACACCGAAATAGCGGGCGATCGCGTACGCGTGCTAAAAGCCGCGCGTTCAGGTGATCACATTCGTCTCCGCGGCAGCGACGTTGCACGCGGTCAAGCCGTGCTCGAACCTGGCACCACCATCGGGCCGGCGGAGATCGGTTTGCTGGCGGCGCTTAAATGCGCTTCGGTGCAAGTGACCCGTCGGCCCCAAGTTGCGATTTTGTCGACGGGAGATGAACTCTGCGCCATCGACGAACCGCTGCGGCCGGGCAAGATTTCCGACAGCAACAGCTACGCCCTGGCAGCGCTGGTCGAGCAGGCAGGCGGGCAGCCGCAGCTGTTTCCGATCGTGCGCGATCGACCCGAAGCGGTGCGGGCGGCGATGCAGCAGGCGATGCGTGCCGATTTGATTGTCTCCTCTGGCGGCGTCTCGGTTGGCGAGCACGACTACGTCAAACAGGTTCTTGAACAGCTTGGCAAAATTCATCTCTGGAAAGTGGCGATGAAGCCGGGCAAGCCACTGGTGTTGGCATCGCTTGGCGACACTCCCTACTTCGGACTGCCAGGCAATCCGGCTTCGTCGATGGTGTCGTTTTTTCTTTTTGTGCGGCCGGCGATTCGGCGCGCGCTCGGCTGCAAGCAGCCGTTCGATTTGTTGAACGTGCAAGCGATTCTCGATCAACCGCTCAAGCTGCAAAACGCTCGGCGCCACTATCTGCGCGCCGAGCTGCAATGGAGGGACGGAGTGCCGTACGCGCGACCGCTTGCGAATCAGGGCTCAGGCGCTCTCTCGTCTATGCTAGGCGCCAACGCCCTGCTGGTACTTGAGCCAGGAATCCACGATTTGCCAGCGGGCGCTGCGGTGAAGGCGGTAGGATGGATACTGGCCTAGCCGGTGTCTTTCGCGACCACTGTACGTTGTGTGGACAGTCCAGCTTGTCCTCCTCTGAAGAACGTTCCGACCGAGCCGCCTGTTTCTCCTAGTTGTGCAGTCTTGTCACACCTCATCGAAATATATCCCCAGATCAATGGTATATACGGGTGGAATGCTTCTTGCTTAGTTTCTTCTGGTGAGGTGGTTTTTGAAGCGACTTGTGTTGCTGATTGGCGTTTTTCTGCTGCATGAGGAGATGGCGACAGCGGTTGAGTCGAGGGGAGACACCTCGTTGCCGGTCTCCCAAACCGCCACCACCGCTTCGAAGGGGTCCAAAACCAAGTGGGTGCTCGACCACTTTGCCGGTTCGGTGGTCGATCTATCGCTCTACGTCGGCACCGGCAGCTTTTACAGCAGTGGTTATGCGCGGCCGAATGTGCAGGCAGCGCTGATGCTGAAACCGAGATTCAACATCAACGATCGACTGCGACTGTTCGCGCGTCTTTATATGACTGGCGAATTCACCCGTCCCGACAACCCGAACAACCGACGCATCGATTTGCTCGATCCGCTAATTTGGCTGTCGGGCGACGTTACCGAGAAGCGCACCCAAATCAAGTTCGGCGGCATCGCCCGTGTGGTGATACCGGCTTCGTTCGGCAGTCGATATGCCAACCTGGTGCTCGGCACGGCTGCAGGGGTCTCGATTTCGAGAAAATTCGACTTGCCGAAAAAGCTGGCGATCTCTTTGAGCGGCGGCACTACCTTTACAAAATACTGGTACACCAAAGAGCAGAAGGGCAATGGCGCCGGCGACGCTTCGTCGGGATGCCATGAATACCTCACCCCGGCGTCGGCGATTGCCAGATCTTTCGGTGGAACGCCGGCTGTCACCGACAGCGATTTTTGCGGCGGCTCACTCAATACCAATTTTTCTCTGCTCTCGTCTCTGTCGGCAGGTGTGAGCTGGAAAAAACTCTCTTTTGATTTGACGTTGATCTTCATCAATTCGTTCAAATTTTCTTTTCCGCACGATCAGTTTACTGCCGACCACGCCGTCGACCAGGGGCGATCCGACCAAACCTGGGGCATTGTTTCGGCAAGCTACGACATCAACGATCACGTTGGCTTGAGTCTCGGACTGTCGAGCTATCAGCCGGCGCTCAATTCGACCTACAGTCGCCCGCGCTTTCCGTTTTTCGATTTTGAGTCCGGCAACGCGGCCAACTACACACAACTATT
>JAHFDU010000365.1 GCA_023248835.1 Myxococcales bacterium
GCACTTCGGCAAGGCTTTGCAGCATCAACTCGGAGGCGTACTTGCCGATGCCGTACGGGTCTTGCGGCTTCGGCACCATGTCTTCGGTAAATGGCACCTGGTTGGTGCCATAGCGCGCCATCGAGGAGCACATCACAAACCGACGCACGCCAGTTGAAATTGCTGCCGAAATCATGCCGGTCGAGGCGGTGACGATGTTGGTGGTCACCATGTGCGGACTGAACACCGACAGCCCTTCGTAGGCGGTGGCGGCGCAGTGGTAAACGATGGTCGACCCTTTCATGTGATCGCAGATGCGAGCGAAATCGTTGCAATCGATCTGATAGAACTCGACTCCTTCGGGAACGTTGTCGAGGTAGCCGCCGATCATGTTGTCGATGCCGACCACTTCGTGTCCGTCGGCCAAGAAAGCATCCGCCAAGTGGCTACCCAAAAATCCAGCGACGCCCGAAATAAATATTCTCTGTTTTTTCACGGCGGTCTCCTTATGCCTGGGCGGTTTCGGCGATGAGGTGCGCGACGCGGGCTTGGTTTTCGGGATGGACAAACACCCAGTTGCCCTCTTGTTCCACTGTCGGTGTCAGTCGCAATTTACCCCCGAGCATGCGGTAGGGGCGATAACCGCGATCGGTAAAGAACGAGATCACTTGCTCTTTGCCGATGCCAAACCCCTCGAGAAACCAGGGACTGACTTCGCAGATGATCACCGGCAAGAATTTCTCGATGGTCTGCTTGGCGCCACGCATCGCGTACAAGTCGGCGCCTTCAATGTCGCACTTGATCAGCGACAGCGCAGAAACTTCGGGCAACCACTCATCTACAGCGATCACTTCGCATTCGATCTCTTTGGTCTGACGGTAGCGTGCCCATTTCTGCCAACCTTCGCGCTCGTCGTTGCGGCCTTTGGCATGCACCAGGCCGGCGACGATCGCTCCGCTCTCTTGAATCGGCACGGTAAAAGTCATTTTCCCGTTATGCTCGCCGCAGCCCTTCTCGATCAGCTCAACGTTGCGAAACTGCAAGAGCCGCGCGACGAAGCGAAAGGTCGCGCTGGTAAATGGAATCGGTTCAAACGCGTAGACTCGGCCGGTTTTTCCCACCGCGTGCGACAGGTGGTAGCTGTACATGCCAAAATTGGCGCCGATGTCGAGCACGGTGTCGCCCTCGCGCACCTGCGCCATCGCCAATGCGACTTCCGGCTCCATCCAGCTGCCCGAGCGAATGTCCCAAGCTTTGGCTACGCCCTGAACAATGCGGTAAGTGCTGTCGGTCATCACCGGCGCCAGCACCCGTTTGATGATTCGTCGTGATAGCGAATTGGCTCCCATTTTTCTCCTTAAGCAACCGCGCGCAGCGATTGTTCTATCTCTAATTTGTTGAAACGAGTGTGAAAGAGATTCAAATGACAGTCGGACAGCTTGCCGGCGATCGGGCGACCGGCGCGCAAATCGGCGAGCAACTTTTCAATCAGCAGGCGTTCGGCAAAGTGCGCGCCGGTGTTGAGTTGGCGCTCGACCAAAGTGGCGCCGAGCTCGCTCTGTTTGGTCGACTGCAGTACGTGAAACAGACTGTGCAAGTGATCGGCGCACGGCCCGCGCGAAAATTCCTGGCGGTCGCGCATGCCGCGGAATCCGCCTTCCACCGGATAAAAATCGAAGTAGTCGATGAGGTTGAGATCGAGCGCGCGCGCAACCCCAACGCGTTTGGCAAGTTCGCGTAAGCGGTCTTCGTTGTGTTTGATGAGCGACATCCGTTTGACGTAGTCGAGCCACGAGGTCTGGACGCTGTTACTCCACAGACAAATCGTGATGCTCAACGTCGCTGGATAGAGCGGCAAGTGGGCGATGTAACGATCGACAAACGAAACGTGGTGCACCGGATGCGGCGCCGCTTCAAGCAGCCGCATCGAGTAGTTTTCCTGATTGGCGTCGGCGACCTCGGGCTTTGAAAACATCCAATGTTCGTACCCTGGACCGAACACCGTCACCGTCGACAGCAGGAGCTTGCCATGGTGGTGAATGGTTTTGGTGGCGGTGCCGACCATGTCGGCCTCGGGTGGTGGAATCCAGCAATTGGCCACCAACTGGAAATGGGGATTGAGCTCGAGCTCGAGCCCGAGCACTGGATAGTTGGTGCGCTGTAAGATCTCGGGGGTGCTCAGATTCTTGGCGATCAGCAGAGACATCAGCCCCGGATCGCGAGAGAGCTGCTCGAGCACCGGCCAGCTGCGCTGGTGCGCCTCGTGGCGTGTCCGCGCCGTGACGAAGCAATGCTTGACGAACGCCACTGCATCGTC
Organism: Myxococcales bacterium; assembly: GCA_023248835.1. Lineage (GTDB taxonomy): Bacteria > Myxococcota_A > Polyangia > Palsa-1104 > Palsa-1104 > JAHFDU01. Next base: position 2,297 of record JAHFDU010000365.1, read on the forward strand.
AAGATGAGTGCGACGCTCGGATTTTCGCTGCCAAAAATTCACTCGCAGAGTAAATCATTTTTGTTGCCAACCGTCCATCGGTTGGGAATCATGCCCAACCTGCCATGAGTTTGTCGCGCACAGCCAAGATCGCGCTTGCGATCTACCTCGTTTCGCTTGGCATTTACGCCGCGACGTCGGGCCGTCGGCTGCTGCGGCCGTCGAGCGACATTCATTTTGCCTATCAGGCGCAGATGTTTTTGAAAGCCCGATTGGATCTAGGACACGCTCCACCGACCGCCAACGATTGGGCCGAAGTGGAGGTCTTGAAACTGCGCGATGGTCGCACCGTCTCGGGCTGTTTTTTGCGCGCGCTGCCGTATCAGTTTCGCAAGCTCGACGGCAAGCGCGAGGCCATCACCGACGACCAGATCCTGTCGCGCGAAAAAAAATATTACGTTTCGTTTCCGCCGTTTCCGTCGTTGCTGTTCCTGCCATTTGTCGCCATCGCCGGACTTTCGGCCAACGACGTGGTGCTGACGGTGATACTGGCGGCGTTTGGCCCGGCGCTGTTGTTTCTGATCCTGTGCCGCCTGCGCGCCCGCGGTGATTCGGTGCGCAGCGAGAGTGACGACCTGTGGTTGACCGCGATGTTTGGCGTCGGCACCGTCTTCTATTATTCGTCGGTGATGGGCCAAGTTTGGTACACTGCCCATGTCGTTTCGATCGTGCTGTGTGGACTGTTCATTCTGGCTGCGCTCGACGTCAAGCGGCCGCTGGTGGCGGGAATCTTACTCGGCGCGCTGGTGTTGACGCGTCCGCAAATGGGTTTTTGGGGGGTCTTCTTTTTGTATGAATTGTGGCGTGCTAAAAAACCGTGGCTGCGTCCACTTTTGCTTTGTGCCCTCCCAGTGCTGATGTGGAGCGTCGCTGGCGCTTGGTTCAACTACGCACGTTTTCATTCGCTGACTGAATTTGGTCACTTTTATTTGAACGTACGCTGGACCGATCGCATCCAGCGCTACGGTCTGTTTAATTTCGCTTTCTTGCCGCGCAATCTGTCAGCCGCTTTTTTGCTTACGCCGAAATTCTTGGCGAACAAGCCCTTCTTTCAAATCAGCTGGCACGGCCAATCGATGCTGCTCACCACGCCGGCGCTGATCTATCTGATCTGGCCGAAGCGCCGAGAGCCGCTACACACCGCCCTGTGGCTTTGCGTGGCGCCGATCGCGCTCATGAGTTTTCTGTACCAAAACGACGGCTGGGTACAGTTCGGCTATCGCTTCAGCATTGACTATTTATTGGGCTTGCTGCTGCTGCTTGCCGTCGGTGGACGGCCGATGACGCGGATGTGGAAAGCGCTCATCGTTTTCGGCATCGTGGTCAATCTTTTCGGCGCGATCACTTTTAACCGCTACTGGACCTACTATCACGAAGGATTTTTTCCGTTAAGCCAGAGCGAGTACTGACCGACCCCTCGGCGCTGTTGGCCTGAGGCTTTGAGCTTGGCATCTAAAACACTCAGCGCGTGACTCCGCTCTTTCGCAACGTTTCGATTTCGTCGCCAGAAAAACCGCCGTCGCGCAAGACCTGGGTAGAATGTTCGCCGAGGGTAGGCGGGGCGCGGTGGCCACAGGTGTTGCCGAGCGGAGTGCGCACCTGCTTGAGGTTGCCGATGGAGAAAAAAAGCTCGCGTGCCTGGTGTTGCGGATGTTTTTCGATCTCTTCGGCCGACAGCACCGGTTCAACGCAGGCGTCGGCTCCGGCGAAAACCACTTCCCATTCGTCGCGGCTTTTTTTCTCGATGATCGACTGAATTTCGGTACG
>JAHFDU010000366.1:0-467 GCA_023248835.1 Myxococcales bacterium
GTCGCCGACCAGCTGCAGTTTGTCGCCGAGGGCTGCAGTGAGCTCTTTCCAACCCGTCCAGTCCTCTTCGCCGAGGCCGTCTTCGATTGAAATGATTGGATAGCGCGAAGCCCAGCGGCGATAAAGTTCGACCATTTCCGAGGAGGATTTGACCGATTTGTCGCTCTTGTTGAAACGGTAGGCGCCGCCTTCAAAAAATTCGCTGGCCGCGACATCGAGTGCGAGTGCGACGTCTTTGCCCGGTTTGAAGCCGGCTTTTTCGATCGCCTGTACCAATAAATCGAGTGCCTCTTCGTTCGACTTGAGCGACGGCGCAAACCCGCCCTCATCGCCGGCGGCGGTGGAATAGCCAAGCTTGTGCAAAATCGCTTTCAGGCAGTGGTAGGTCTCGGCCCCCCAGCGCAGCGCCTCGCGAAAACTGGGCGCGCCCACCGGCACAATCATGAACTCTTGCAAGTCGACGTTGT
>JAHFDU010000366.1:513-4101 GCA_023248835.1 Myxococcales bacterium
GCAGCGGCGCCGGCAGCCGCGTTGCTCCGACGCCGCCGAGGTAGCGATAAAGCGGCAAACCCACTTCGTCGGCGGCGGCGCGCGCTACTGCGAGTGAAACCCCGAGCAGCGCATTGGCGCCGAGCTTCGATTTGTTGGGCGTGCCATCGGCTTCGACCAGCGTCGCATCGAGCGCCGCTTGGTCGAGCGCGTCGAGCCCAATCACCACTTCGGCGATCGCTGACAGGACGTTGCCGACCGCCTTTTCGACGCCTTTGCCGAGATATCGATCGCCGCCGTCGCGCAATTCGACCGCTTCATGCGCACCAGTCGATGCTCCCGAAGGAACCGCGGCGCGGCCGCGCACTCCGGAGGCCAAATGAGCTTCGACTTCGACGGTGGGATTGCCACGCGAATCGAGAATTTCGCGGGCTTTTAGGGCGATGATCTCGGACATGCGCAGACTGTATTCATTTGGTCTGAAATATCAAGTTCTATTGTATCTATTGCATTGAAATTGCTATTCGTTTTGCTAGAGTGTGAACAGCTAGAGTGTGAACAGTGAACGCGGCCAAAAAATTAGCGATGCCCTATGCCGACTACCTTGCGCTCGAGGAGAGCAGCGCAATCAAGCATGAGTATCTGCGTGGCGAGGCGTTCGCCATGGCCGGTGGCACGCCGGAGCATGCAGCACTTGCCGCCGCCTTCAGTGGTGCGCTTCAAATAACGCTGCGCCGCCGTCGCTTTCGAGTATTCGATTCCGGTCTCAAACTGAGAGTAGACGAAACCGATCTCACCACCTATCCCGATGTCACCGTGGTCTGCGCCCAACTCGAACGCGCGCCAGACGACCCGAACGCGATTACCAACCCGCTCGTTCTGGTCGAGGTACTTTCGGACTCTTCGGAAGCCTATGACCGTGGCGACAAGTTTGCCCTCTACCGAAGGCTGGCCTCTTTGCGCGACTACGTTCTCGTCTCGCAGCAGTCGCCGCGGATTGAGGTATTTTCGTGCAAAGGCGCCAAATGGGAACTCACCGAAGCGGGACCGGGCAGTTCGATCTTGATTCCGTCGCTTGAGATTTCACTTTCCGTCGACGAAATCTATCGCGATCCGCTGACACCGCCTCAACCAACTTGATTGTAACGGCCTCGCATTTGTAGATATAGTCGGAAACATGTCTGCTTCCGAACAAGAACCGCCTGGAATTTCGATCAATCCCTATGCACCTCCGCTCGGCGACAGCGACGCCCTGATGCCGCTGTCAGGCGTCGATGGTATGGCGATGGCCGACCGCGGCGATCGGCTGCTGGCCCGCATTATCGACGGCGCGATCTTTCTGGCGACCTTTGTGCCGCTCATCTTGGCTGCGGTGCTTAAGATGGCGGAATTGCAAATTGCAGGAAAGCCAATTCCAGCAGGTGAGGGATCTCAGTGTGAGGGATCTCAGATTGGATTCATTATTTTGGCGTCTCTCGGAGTTCTGTTGCCGATGGCGCTCATTGGCTACCAGTGGTACTTGCTCGCGACCACAGGCCAAACCATCGGCAAGCGAGCAATGAAGATCAAAATCGTTCGTTCAAGCGGCGCGCCGGTCGACTTCGGTCGCGCGGTCGCGCTGCGCAACTGGGTGGTCGCAGCTATCGGCCTGGTGCCGGGCGGTAGCTTGGTACAACTGGTAGATGCGCTGCTGATTTTGCGCGAGTCACAACAGTGTCTTCACGACAACATCGCCGACACCAAAGTAGTGAAAAAGCCGCTCGTCTGATCTGAGCGCCGAATCTCCGCGGCAAATTGACACTGCTTGTGGGGGAGTGTTACACGGCGACAGAGCCAGACATGACTCCCCCGAGTACGATCGACGCCACCGTCGAGGTTGAAACGCCTGAGCACATCGCTTTTCGCTATCAGGTAGCGGGGCCGTCGCGCCGATTTGTCGCTTACGTGATCGATTCTGTGATTCGCGTCGGCGTGCTGTTTGTTGCGCTCTTGGTCATCGGCACCGTCGCCACGCTGCCAAGTGCCGGCGAAGCCTCGATGGGAATGGTGCTGGTGCTGGTGTTCGTGGTCGAGTGGGGTTATTACGTCTTTTTCGAGTTGATCATGTGTGGCTCAACGCCGGGCAAAGCGGCGATGCGTTTGCGGGTAGTAAAGGCTGGCGGCTATCCGATTTCGTTCATCGACAGCGTGTTGCGCAATCTTTTGCGTGCCGCCGATTTTTTGCCGGTGGGTTACGTGCTCGGCGTCATCACCATGGCAATCGATGTTCGCTTAAGACGGCTGGGCGATATGGCGGCTGGCACCTTGGTGGTGGTCGAAGAGCGTCACACCGTCAGTCGTCCGCTGGCGATCTTGCCGCCGCGGCAAGAGGAGCTGCGCGAGTTGCCGCCGCGCCTTCATCTTCCACCTGAAGAAATCGACGCGCTGGAACTTTTTTTGCGGCGCTTAGGCGCTCTGACGCCAGCGCGCGAAGCCGAACTCGGACAGCTGCTGGCGCCGGTGTATGCGCGCCGTTTTTCGATCACGCGCTACGCCGATGCCACCCGCTTTTTGTTCTTGGTCTATCACCAGGCGACGGCGAAACGGCGGGTGGTGCACGGCCGATGAGCGCGGTCACCGAAGACGATTTTGTTGTCTCAAGGCAGCCGGTGTGGCGAGAGCTCGACGACTATTTGCAGCGTAAGCGCGATCTGTTTCGTTTGCCCCCGCCAGCGATTGCTCGCGCTGCAGCGCTGTATCGTGTGCTGTGTGCTGACTTGTCGCATGCGCGCGACGACAACTACTCCTCCGATTTGGTCGGCTATCTCGATGCGCTGGCGGCGCGCGCTCACAATTCGCTCTACTCGGCACCGCCGGCTTCGTTCGGTCGCATCGCCGATTTTTTTCTTTCCGAATTTCCGCGCACGCTGAGAAAAAGGCGGCTCTTTTTGGCTGTCTCGGCGCTGCTTTTTCTGCTGCCAGCGACGGTGGGGTTTTTCGGTGCGCTGGCCTCGCCCGGATTCACCGCCGAGGTGCTGCCCGAAGGCATGCTCAAGCAAATGCAGGAGTCTTACTCCAAGGGCTTTCACGACGGCCGTTCGGGTGGCGAGAGCACCATGATGGCCGGCTTTTACGTCTACAACAACATCGGCATCGCGTTTCGCTGCTTTGCTACCGGAATTTTGTTTTGTCTCGGCAGCGCGTTTTATTTGGTCTACAACGGGCTCACCATCGGCACTGTTTTCGGCTTCATCGCGCGGGTGGGATACGGGTACAACATTCTGACTTTTTGCTGTACCCACTCGGTGTTTGAGCTGACTGCGATTGTTATTTCCGGCGCCGCTGGGCTGCAGATGGGCTACGCGCTGGTGGCCACAGACGGGCGCACCCGACTCGGATCGCTCGGCGCGCAGGGGCGCGAGATTGCAGTGCTGGTGCTCGGGGCTGCGGTGATGCTGGCAATCGCGGCTGCGATCGAAGGTTTTTGGTCGCCCTCGTCGCTGCCGGCGCGGGTAAAATTCGTCGCGGCGATCACGCTCAGCATATTGGTCTCGAGCTATTTCGTTCTCGCCGGGCGGCGCGTCCGATGAATTTTTTGCAGACACGGGTGCCGCTAAAACTGCGCACGCT
>JAHFDU010000367.1 GCA_023248835.1 Myxococcales bacterium
AATCCACCGACGGTAGCAACCAGCACCGTCAGCGCCGCGGCCAATGCGGTTGCACCAAGAAAAGCGGGCGAGGCGGCCACGGCATCCGGCACCAGTCCCTTTGCCGAGAAGGTCTTTACCAGCTCGGCTGCAATCGCCAGCGTCAGCAGCGAGCCAGCAAGGGTGGTGACCGTCGCCCAAGCGAGCGCTTTGCGGTAGCTCGCCGTTCCCGATCCATAAAGCGTCGCTACCCCTTTAAAGTTGTCGTTGCTGCCGTTACTCCAGGCCAGTAGCAGCACCACTGCCAAGACGATCCATTCCATGGACATTCACTCCATCCGGAATCCCAACACCCGCAACACCGAAGACGCTCGGCGTGAGTAGACGCTATCCTGTCATCATTGGTCATTCAACATTCATTCGAACCGACGTAGATTTGGTGCAAACATCATGAACCACACTGGTACAGAACCTGGGATGCGCTTGTCGCGCTGGGTCGGCATGTGCGTTTTGCTCGCGCTGGCTACCGTGGCAGTCCAAAAGACCCAGGCGGGTCAGGCGCACGAATTGTTGTGGATGTGCTACCCCGCTGCCGGCCTGCTCTGCGTCGGACTACTTTTTCGCCAATCCCTTCTCGCAGCCACTGGTGGTCTTTTCTACCTCGCCATCGGACTTCCCTACTGGTTCATCGACCTTGTTGCCACACGAACTACCACGGTTGGATCGGTTGCGCTCCATTTGTTGGCACCGATCGCCGGCATCTTTCACATTCGCCAAGCCGGCCTGCAAACAACCGCGAAGTGGCTGGTGCTCGCGGTTTATCTCAGTCTGTTACCGATTTCGCGGTGGCTCACTCCGCCGGCGCTCAACATCAATCTAGCGTTTGGGCCCTATCAAGCCCACCAGGGAGCGATACCGCTGTGGGCATCTTACCTCTGCAACACGCTATTCGGTCTTGTGCTTTTGCTGGCAGTTGAACGTCTCTTGCGTCGCGTCCTGGTCAGTCATTCCAGCGGAAGAAAAACCGGCCCATCGTGAAGGTCATCACGATCCAGACGAGGATGATCGCAATGCCTGGAAGCAGAGACGCGACATCGGTTTCACCGTAGAGAAGAACCGCCCGGAGCAGGCGCACCAGCTGTGTCGACGGCAGCGCTGCAGCGGCGAATCGGAGCGGCGACGGAAGCTCATCGGCTGGGAAAAAGAATTCGGAAAGCAGCACGATCGGCCATGCGATCGAGCTGATGGCATCGTAGATCAGCCCCTCGGTTCGGATGAAGCACGCCAGCAAAAACCCGATGCCAAGAAATGCACACAGCCCGAGCACAGTGAGACCCAGGGTCCACAAGGCGGCGACCAGCGAGAGCGGAAGACTAAAGAGTAGATGGGCGAGCGCGAGCAGCAGCAATACTTGCACCAGACTCCAAATTCCGCGTCCGGCGATCTGCGCCGCGACGAAAGTGGATTTGGAGAGCCGCGTCGTCGACAATTTTCGCAAAAAGAGGTTCTGCCGATAGCGCACCATGTTGTAACCCATGCCAAATAGACCACTGATGGCGACGCAAAAGACCAGCATTCCGGCAAAGGCGTAGTGAACAAATCCCCAGCGCTCAAGCGGTGCGACGGCGAGTTCGACATGGCCGGGCAGTGCAGTGACAAGTCCACGACCGAAAAGTTCATCGAACCCTCCGACTATCAGTCGGTAGCCGCTACCATCTGACAATGGTTCAACGACTGCGTTGACGATTTGGGCGCGTAGTTTTCCCATCGCCGCCTCGTGGGTCGCCGCCCTCTCTACCCGAATCTCGGTGAAGCGCGCCATCGCCACTAGCATCTCGGATGACCTGTTTTCGTCCGCGGCGGTGGCCACCATCACGACTCGACGATGCGCGAAAGGATGGCCGCTCGAGAAAATCACGCCGACCAGAGCGAAAAAGAGCAGCGGCAAACCGAGGAAGAAAAAGCCGGTGAATCGCACTCGGAAAACCTCCATGAGGCGGAGGCGCAAGAGAAGCAGAAATGGACTCATGGTCGCACCGGCTCGATGTCGCCTCGAGCGGTGAGACGAGCGGCGCAGAAATGAAAGAACGCCTCTTCGAGAGTGCCGTGCCCGCGTGCGGCTGGCGGGATGCTGTCGATAAGTGTTGCCGGCGCGCCCTCGGCTTTGAGCTTGCCGTCGACGAGAAACAGCACGTGGTCGCTAAGCGTATCGGCCTCACGAAGATCGTGAGTGGTCATGACCACTGTGTGCTCGGAGCTCATCTCGGTGAGCAGCCGGCCCACTTCCAGCTTTGCGCCCGGGTCGAGATGCGCGGTGGGCTCATCTAGAAAAAGTAGCTCTGGATGATGGACCGCTGCAGCGGCGATGAACAGTCGCTGTGATTCTCCGTTGGAGATTTTGCTCAGCGGCGTCTTGGCGCGATCCTGCAGGCGGGCTTGCGAAAGAATCTGCTGCGCGCCTTTGACGCCTTGGATGGTGGCGAAGAGTTCGGCGTATTCACCGACCGTAATACCGTCGAGAATGAACTCTTTTTGCAGCACCACCCCGACGCGCTCGCGAGGGTAGCGGCGAGCGCTGAGCGGGGTTCCAAATAGACGGATCTCCCCAGCGTCTGGCTGACTGAGTCCCTCGAGCAGATCGAGCAGGGTAGTTTTGCCGGCGCCGTTTGGACCGAGAATACAAATCAGCTGCGGCCCTTCGATCTGGAACGAAACATTTTCGAGCGCGACGACTGACCCAAACCGCTTGGTGAGTCGAGCGGCGGCGATCACTACCTTCAAGAGGAGCGCATCCTGGTCGCCAAATCCCACCACGCCCTAGCGCCGCCGCGGCCGCCAAGCGCTTGACTGACGCCACGGCAGGCGGTCCAGCAGTCCTGACATTGTGAAATCTGGTCGCGACTTGCCGCCATTCGGGTGTGGATGGTGGCCAGCGATTCCTGCTTGACGTTGCCAAAGCTGTGATCGATCCGCTCGATGCACGACGAAACGTTGCCGACATGATCGATGTTGAAGGACTGCACTCCGGCTTCGCATTTTGGCATCCCACCGCCAGAGAGAAATGCATCCATCTTTGCGAAGTAGTCACGAAAAAAGCCGAGGTGTGGATAGCGTTCCCACAGCTCGAGAAGAGCAGCGGAGAGGCCAGAATCCGGCAGGCGATCTTCGCCTTTTCCGCGACGATAGCCTCGGGTGGAGAGCAGCGTCACTTGATGGCCAACGCCGCGTGCTGCAGACAGCTTGAGCAGGGCCTCGAGGTCGCGCCAGTTGTCGTCCATCAGCACGGTCATCACATGGACCTGCTTGCCGCCCCTCGGTGCGGTCTGTAGAAAATGATCGACAGCTCGCCACGCGCGATCGAAGGCGCCCTCGAGCTTGCGCTTGGCGTCGTGGCGCGCAGCGTCGGGATAGTCGATCGATACGCTGGCATGGACAAGACCAGCGTCGAAAAGCGCACGCGCATTTTCGCGCTCGACATACCATCCATTGGTGAACAAAGTTGGAATGTGACGCCGTCCCAAGGCGCGCACAATTTCGACCAAGTCCGGTCGAACGAGCGGCTCACCGCCTTCGATAGAAATCAAAAAGCAGCCCATCTGGTCGAGTTCTGTCGCCAGTTTTTGATATTCGGAGAGAGTGAGCTCCTGTTTGCGGGGCGCCGCGTTCGGCCAGAAATCGCAAAAGCTGCATTTCATGTTGCAGCGATTGGTCACTTGGATGAGGCAATTGAAGGGCTTTTTGCGAAGCAGTCCTACCGCAAATTGAGCATCGCGTCGCACCGCAGCCATTTGCGCTGCTAACGGTTCTGCAAGGCCCATCAGAATTTCCAACCATGAAGAAACTGCTTGCCAAGACGGGCGCCGACATCCTTGAGCAGCGGCCCAATCTCGCGATAACCGTCGAGCACAGCGGCGATCTCGGTGACCGCGCGATCAATTTCTTCGCGCGTGACGGTCAGCGGAGGCTCAAGTTTTAAGATGTCCCATCGGTGCGCCGCGGGTTGGCAGACGATTCCACGCTCGAGCAGCCGAAGTGAAAGCCACTGCCCGAATACGTTTTTGGAAACCGCTTTGACGAGCGGCGCGGTAATTTTCT
>JAHFDU010000368.1 GCA_023248835.1 Myxococcales bacterium
GAGGCTCGGCGCTGCGCAACCCGATGATTCCCAGTGCGAAAGGAGGGAGTTGAACCCTCACGGGAGTTACCCCACAGGAACCTGAATCCTGCGCGTCTGCCAGTTCCGCCACTTTCGCTTTGCGCTTACGAGGTACTAGACCGGGCGATCGCTGTCAAGAAGTATGGGGGGGATATGGGGGCAGTACTCGTGCGCAATCTGGGTGACATTCTCGAGCTCGAACGGCTTAGGCAGATAGCGCCGGATACCGAGGCGAGCCGCCTTTTCACTCAAGCCACTCGCCGCCGACAGCAGCACCACTGGGACCTGCATCTCGGGAAAGCGGTGGTGGGCCTCTTCTAAAAAGCGGCAACCGTCCATTCCCGGCATCATCAGATCGAGAAAAATCAGATCGGGCATCTGCGCCGATAGATGCTCGAGCGCTTGGTAACCATTGGCCGCGGTCTCGACTTCATAACCGTCTTCGCGAATCACTTCTGCGAGTGAACTAAGGATGTCCGGGTCATCTTCGACAACAAGAACGCGTCCCATGCCGGCTTATCTACTCGCGACAAGATGCTTTGGCAAGTTATAATGGAAAAATATGCCACCCCTGCAAGCGCTCTCGCAGCTCGATCTGGCCGCTCGGCCGCGTTTGCTTGGCGTGTTCACCGATTTTGACGGCACCCTGACCACCAACGACCAGCTGGTTCCGGCAGCCTACGAGCGGCTGTTCCGCGCCCACCAAGCCGGGCTGCGTACCATCCTCGTCACCGGTCGACCGGGCGGCTATGCCGAAGTGCTCGGCAACACTTTTGCCGTCGACGCGGCGATCGCCGAAAACGGCGCGGTGGCAATGATTCGTCGCCGAACCGGCGCGCATTGGGTGCTCGAACGGCTGTACTGGGACAGCGCGGAGGTGCGACACGACCAGCTCGCTCGCCTCGAACTGGTGATTGAACGAGTGCGGCGCGAAATGCCGCACGTCAAGTTGGCCGACGATCGCTGGCTGCGAAAATGCGACATCGCGTTTGACATTGGCGAAACCGTTTCGCTGCCCAAGCAGGAGATCGATCGTCTGCGCGACTGCATGCAAGCGGCCGGTGCGCGCGTGCTGATTTCGACCATCCACGCGCACGCATTCTTTGGCGATCACGACAAAGCGGCCATGCTCGAGCGCGTGGTCGCGCACCTATGGCAAGAAGACCTGGCCTCCACTCGCGATCGTTACGTCTATCTCGGCGATTCGCCGAACGACCAAGCAGCGTTTGCCTATTTTCCGCTCTCGATCGGTGTCGCCAATGTGCGCGATTACGCAGCACACCTTCATCCGCCGCCGGCCTACGTCACCGAACAGCCGGGAGGCGCGGGTTTCGCCGAAGCCATCGACAAAATTCTCGGACAGGGGAGATCGCCGGAATAGCCGCGTAGCACTGCAAACCACCTCTGCGGCAACGTAGTTTCTCGCCTTAGATGTCGGTGTTTCTCGCCGAGGCATGAATCCCCAAGGACTGGGGAGAAAAGACCCCAACCAGAGGTGAAATCGCCTCAAAACCCCTGTCCTGCCGGCCGAGAAAGTGGCCCCTCACCTGCAATACCAAAGAGGCAGGAGGAGCAAGAAAATGAAGTCCAGCAGCATCGTCAAATTCGGCCAGGTTGCAGTGTTCGGAATTTGGACCGGCTGTCTCAACCCGCCGGTCGCCGGTCTCAACCCACACGTGGAAGGCAACGGCTCGAGCCCACAGAACTGCACCTCCAACTGCGAAGGCTTTAGCATCATCGATGTGCCCGACGATCCACCGCCGCCGAGCAGTGGAAATTCGGGCGGTGAAAATCCGGTTCCGCCGGTCAATGCAGATTCGAGCCCAGACGCCGGCGTTGCACAACCATCGAGTGGCGCCGATGGTGGCGAAAATCCGGTGAATCCCCAGGAACCGCCGCAATCCGATGCCAATCCCGCGCAGAGGACCGACGGCGGCTGCCCGAACAACGCCTGTCCTTACCAATCACCGGGGTCGGACTCTCAGCAACACGAGGACGATAAGGCCGATCACGAAGACCACAAAACCGACGCATCCACCGACCACGTCGAAGGCCACTGCCAACACTAATCTCGCTTATTCCCCCACCATCTCGTCGGGCAACTCATTGACATCATCCACAGCCCGAGGCAGCGCCGCACCGAGCGGCGGCCCAAGCGCGCACAGCGCAACCACAAACGAATCGAGTCGAGGCGTCGGCTGCAGCGCATTGCCAAACGAAGCGATCGCCTGTGACCAGCGCGAATCGAGTTTGGCGACGTCGACCCCGATGTCGCAAACCACTTCGACCGCGCGCTCGAGTGCCGCAACATACACCAGCACGCCGGTGCGATCATGCGTGCGCGAAACCCCGAGTTCGACGAACGCCGCTCGCGCCGCGCGCGTCACATCCTGCTTTCGCTGCGCCGGCGAGCTCATCACGCGTCGCACGGTGGGGCTGTAGGACGAACAGGCGGCGCCGAGCACAAACGCCACCGCCACATCAATCGGCATGGTGGTAATGGCAAAGGAGTGGGGATGAAACAAGAGCACCAAGAGGGCGGCGAATGCGCACAGCGCACCGACCAAATAGTCGACATGGCGATAGCGCCCAGCAGCGTGGCGCACCGTCACCACCAACTCAGCAGTCGACTGCGCTTCGACCTCGCGCACCGCCGCGGTCACTTGGCGCTTGGCCTCATCGGAAAAAAATTCATTCATGCCTCATACACCTCGTCCTGCTCGATGCGGCTCAGCACCCAGTCAAACTCGCCGCGAGTCACCCGCGCTTGGCAAAACTCGCAATTGCCCGCCATGTTGATTTTCAGCTCAGCGCCACAATTGGGACATTTCGGCTCGGAGCGGGGCACTCCCTTGGCGGCAGCGCCCCGAATCAGCGTCCAGTATTCGCTGTAGCGACGCGGCTCGCTTTTCGATCCGCAGACCAGCTGCCCGTCGTCGGAGACGGTGTAGTCGAGCCCGTGCGCGTAGAGACGCACGGTGACGCTGTCGAAATATTTATCTGAGGTCACGCGCACAAGTTCCACTTTTTCGATCTTGGTCTGCTCATTCACGTTGCGCAGCCGCGCGCGGCGATAGGCGTCGACCCAATAGGACTGGGCCTGAAACAGTCGATCGGAAAGATAGGGACGAACCTTTAACCAGTCGCGCGTCGACCACGCCACTTGCATGGTATCGAACATGACTTGCACTCGCTTGGCCAGCGCGTCCTCGGAAAACGCCGGATCTTTCTCGATGAGAGCGGCCAGCTTGGTTTGCACATCGGCGTCAACCACCGTCGGCAGATCGGTGCCGCGCTCGGGTGCCTGTTCGGTCAGTAGCGGCCCTTTGGTCTCACGCGCCAACGTCTCAACCGATTGGAGCAGCCAGTCGTGCTCGCCGGTATCCACCAGCTGTTTGCAAAACGAGCAGCGACCGCCGGCAATCGCATCGAGCGCCGCACCGCAACTGGGACAACAAAAGATGCGCGCCTTATCGGGCGCGCGCGAATGGGCCTCGGCGCGACGCTCGAGCCGCCAGCGCTGTTTAAGATAATAGCTTTTCGCTTCTCCCTTTTTCGGCACCTCAGTGAGATTGGTTTCGAATTCCACTACGATGGCAATCTGCTCGCCGCGTTCCGCTTTTGCGATACGCATCGCCCCGACGATCACGTCTTTGACTTCGGCAAGTTTCGCATCAACCAGCGCCGCGCGCGCTTGGGCGCTGACATAGGGCGACAGACGCTCGAGCTCACCCGCGCCGCGAGTCCGCTCGACTTCGCCATAGAGCGCCTCCAGAAAATCCTCGAGCACGACCAATGAGAAATCACCGTCGACCGATCGCACCGACTCCAGCACCGCCCTTGCTACGCTCGGCGCAGTGGTCGCAGCGATCGGATGATCGATGTGAGTAGACCACTCTTCCGGCTTGCCAGCATATCTTCCAATCAGCAAAAAAATCACAAACAGGATCACCACAGCTCCAACAATCCCTAGACCGAGGTGCGGTCGAACGATACAGAGTGTCACCAGTCCGCCCAAGACCGCCAGCGCCAGCACC
>JAHFDU010000369.1 GCA_023248835.1 Myxococcales bacterium
AGGCACCGTCGCGCGAACAGCGACTGGTGATGGTGAAAAAACTGTTGGCCGCGCGTGGAATCTTGCCCTAAGCGTTATCACTTGAGCAGGAGAACGTAAGCGACGCCTTGCACAGAGGTGGCGGCCGAGGCGAGCTGGGCGTAGTCGTCTTCGCCGTAGTAGACGTCGATGCGGCCGGGGCCTTTGATTCCAGCGCCGGTGTCTTGCGCCAGCACCAGGCGAGTGTAGGGCACGTAGCCGGTGATGCGGCCGGCGTCGACGGTAGGTTTTTGCGCCGAGATCCACATCACCGCACCGAACGGCACACGCGCAGGATCGACGGCGATGGAGCGGCCGGGCGTGAGCGCGCCGAATTTGCCAGATCCGGCTTTGGCGGTGCGGCGAAAAAAAACGAAGTGCGGATTTTTTGCCCAATAGACGTTGAGCTCGGCTGGATGTTCGGAAAAATATTTTCGCGCTTTGGGGTTGCCGGGAAGATTGGCGGCTGGTGCTTTGCCGGTGGGCATTTCCCCGTCGGCAGCGAGCAGCTTCGACACATTCTGATAGGTTTGGCCGTTGTGACCGTCGGCGCCGATTGCCAGCAAAGATCCATCGGGCAGCGTAATGTTGCCGGCGCCCTCGACTTGCAACGCCAGCGCATCATAAGCATCGGCCAGCCAGACCAGCTCGAGATTTTTGCCCGCCAGACTGCCGGCCAAAATTTGCGCGCTGGCGTCGTGGGCGTGGCCATCTTTGGGACGACGATAAAGCGGATAGCGATAGGTCTCGTCTGCGCTCAAACTGCCGCGCACCGATGGCGTGTGGTAGGCGGTCATCAAAATCGGATTGGCGATCTGATACCAGACGAACCAAGCGCCGAGCGCGCCGCAAAGTTTTCCGCGATCACCTGCGCGCGCCAAGTCGGCGACGGTTTTTAAGGTGCGGCTGGCGTACTCTGAAGAGCTGACGCTGCGTCCCGAAAAGGTGAGGGTCTCAGAGCGCTTCTGAAGCACCGCGCGCGCGGCATCGAGTGCCTGGGTTAGCGGTCCGAGTTCAAGATCATCGCATTCGACGTTCATCGCCGGCGCCGCGACGAGGCGCAGATCGGCGTGCGCCAGGTTGGGGATAAGCAAGAGCACCAGCAGAATTCTCATGCGTTTACTAAAAGGGAAGCTCGCTACCTTGGCAACTTATTATGCCAGCAGCTCTGGCAGGGACGACAAGCAGACGTCCATCGGCAAAACCTGAATCTGTCCCTCTCGGTACTTTCGCGTTCCGGTGTAAACGATCCAGGCTTTGGCCATCGGGTAGTCTGCCAAAAATGCGTTCAAGGGGTGAAAGTCTTGGCTGCGCAAACGCGAAGCACGTTTGACTTCAAACGCGTGCAGTCCGCGCTCGCCGTACAGCACGAAATCGACTTCGATTCCGTCGGCGGTGCGAAAATAATAAAGCTGATAGTCGAGGCCCGCATTGTCGTTTGTGGCACGGAGTTCCTGTAGCAGCAGGGTCTCGCAAGCTGCACCATCGATTTCTTCGGACGAATCGAGCGGACCGCGAATGCGCAGCGATCGAAAAACGCCAGTATCAAAAAAATAGAACTTGGGGTGGCCGACCAAGCGACGTTTGGCTCGCTTCGTGAATACCGGCACTCGAATCGCGAGCAGAAGATCTTCGAGAATTTGAAAATAATTTTCGACCACCTTGCGTTCGACGTGGCAGTCGCGCGCCACCGCTGCGATGTTGAGCAGCGACCCCTGTGAGAAGCTGGCCGCCTCGAGAAAACGTGTAAAAGCCGCCAAGTTGCGGGTCAGTCCCTCTTGCAACACTTCTTCGCGAAGGTAGGTTCTGACGTAGCTGTGCAAATACGCTTTCGGATCTTTTTCGACATACACGCTGGGAAGCTGACCAAACTGCAGCGAGTGGCGCAGCTGAAAACTGGAGCCCAGCTCCTTGGCGGTCAATGGATGCATCGCCAGCGTGAGCGCCCGTCCGGCAAGTAAGTTGACGCCCTTGCGCTTTAGTTTACGCGCGCTCGAGCCGGTGAGAATGAATTTGATGCGGCCGCGCGAGTTTTCGATCTGGCGCTGGACTTCGTCGAGTAGCTCGGGGATTTTCTGCACTTCATCGATCACTACCCACCCTCGAAAATTTTCGGGGATCAGGTTTTCGAGCCGTTGCGGCGCGCCGAGAAGTTCGGTGTAGCGCTCGCTCTCGAGGAGGTCGAGGTAGATCGCCTCGGGGAAATGACTGCGTACCCAGCTGGTCTTGCCGGTGCCGCGAGGCCCGAAAAGAAAGAAACTCTTATGCTCCGGCGGTGTCAGCAATCTGGAAAACATAACTCCATTTTAACATGAAAAATGGAAGTTATGTTTCCGATATGTCTTACTGCTCTTGATCCGATCTGGCGGACACTCGATTTATGCTGCCGCGGCCGGTTCAACCCACATTTTCCCATCGCGTTCGAGTAGACTGCGTCGGGCGCATGACGGCAAGTCCGATATCGGTTAACTTATGTGACTTCTCTTTGTAGAATGAGCGGGTACACTAATCAACAGCGCGATAGTCCGTGCCGCAGATAATTCCACCGCCTTGACTGTTCGCAACGGCGACGTAACTGAGATTTCCGTTGTAGTCGATCCAGATTGAAACCTCCGAACGTGCGTTCACGCCTTCGTTACTTGCGTGAATATGCGTAACCGGAGAGCCGCGGTCCGTGCCTCTGGCGATGACGTGATCTACGCCGCTGCCATCCAAATAGGCAAAACCGACGACAGTCCCTTCATAGGGAAACGGCTGCGGCTCATCGCTGTGTACGGTGATGGCTCCACTTGAATAATGAACTCGACAGGTGCGATTAATATATTGACCCGCCCCCGGCAACGGCGTCCAGCTACCAAGCCCGGCGCCGTACACGCTTCCCTGGCCGCAGTCCACCGCGGACCGTCCCCGCTGCTGCTGGTCAAGCCCGGGAGGTCCACTACACTTGCTAAAGTCCACGCCCAATGCAGCGTTGGCGCTGACGACTAGCGCATACATCGAAAAATGCGTTGTGGTTGCGGTCACAGTGCGATCACTGCGCGTCGAATCGTGGAGCGGAAACCATTCCATTCGGCTGGCATCATAGTACGCCGCAACATGGTTGTCCTCCGGCACAAAATCGCTTTTGATTGAAAAGCGCAATATTACCGGCGTAGCAAACGTGAGCCCCGATGGCCCGAGTTCATAGGTGGCACTTCGAACGATCTCTAGTGAGGGGGTGGCGCTCGGCGCGACTTCCGCGATTGCAATATTCGTATCTGTGGAAAGCGCATTGGGCGGAATCGTGATCGATACGTCGCCGGATTGAATGACTCCCCCTGCCGCGGCCGCGATCCGCCCTACGCCCTCATTGGCATCCGCACCAGATCCATCAGCACCGCCATCCGCGCTCATGTCATCGACCATTCCAGCATCCATTTCGATTGGAGCCGTTTTGCCATTTCCAGCGCACGCCCAAGCGGTGAAGGCAACAAAAAGACAAACAGAACGCATATAACACCCTTTGTTGATATTAGAATAGAATAACTTTTGACTATATTTTATCTAAAAAAGCCAACTAATTCAATCATATTAATAACAACAATCTCACTCCTCGCCCGGCTGTAGGTACGCACGAAGTGTTGTTAGCGTAGACGGCGATCTCTGATGTCATGGCCGACGATTGACGAAGCGGCCAAACAGACACTCCGCCTGCCGATGCGTTGGTGTTTTGCTAATGCGTTTCGTGTTTCTGCGTGCCGCCAATTGAGGCCGCGGTTTTGGCAAACTCGAATCGCGCAAAAAAGGCAGCGCGACCGCCATGCGGATAGGCATCATACGAAGGTGCCCTCCACTCTAATGTTAGCACGCTTCGCGCGGCAACGAAAAGTTAGCGATTCGAAGTCGGGTTGCGGGCCGCGCGATTGCGCTTCTTCGCACGAGGCGATGAGCGGCGATTGCTCGCCGCCAGCTGAGGTGGCGCCTCGTGCTACGCAGCGCTCCATTTACAGAAATGAAAATCGGCATCCTC
>JAHFDU010000370.1 GCA_023248835.1 Myxococcales bacterium
GTCGTCGCGCAGGTTGCGCATCAGCGCCTGCGCGCTCAGTACCTTGGTATCAAACACCCGCGCAAACGAGTCGTCGCTCTTGTCGCGCAATAATTTGTCCTCAATGATCCCGGCGCCGTGCACGATGCCGTCGAGCCGACCATGGCGGGCGTAGACATCCTTGATGAGAGCGCCGAGTGCGACCGGGTCGCGGACGTCGAGCGCGTGATAGCGCGCCGCAACGCCGAGCGCCGACAGACGCCCGAGCGTTTGTTCAATCTCACGCGCCGCCATGATCTGTCGACAGCTCCGTTCGATTTCGCCGATCGATCGTCCGCCGCGCGCAACCAAGATCTTGCGCATCGCCGCCTCGTCCGTGGCAGCGTCGAGCGCGTCGTCGCGATCGCAGTCTTGACTCGAGCGGCCGACCAACTCGAGGCGGCAGTGAAAACGCTGCGCCAACTCGATCGCCACCGTGGCGGTGATGCCGCGCGCGCCGCCGGTCACCAACACGACTGAATTCTCGTCGAGCGTTACAGTCGGCTCGATCGAACGAACCGACTCCGCACTCGACAGCGCCAAACGCTGACGCACTTCACCTTGGTAGCCCACCTCCAATTGCGGATCGTCGGTCACCAGCTCGTTGTAGATATGCTCGGCGAGGCGCACAGGATTGTCGTTTGGATCGACATCAATGATGCGAACTTCAATGTCGGGCAGCTCTTTGGCGATCGACTTCAACATGCCGCTTAGGCCAGCGTGCGACGGCAAATCGCCGGCAGAGCCGCCGTGACCAAACCTGCCACCCAAGCCCGTCACCGCCACCAGCCAGCGCGCCCCACTTTGCACCGCCTGTTTGGCAAGTAAGAAAAACTGTTTTACTGGATCGTGATCGTTCAGAGACAGCGTCGCCAAATGAACCAGGCCATCGAGGGCGAGTGTGCCGAGCGGTGTACCAGGTGCCAGCAGTTGCACGTTGGCGCCGCGCGCGGTGAGTCGCTCGCTCAGCGCTGCAGCAATCCCGCGTTCGTCGTCAGTGACGACAAATCGCTGTGCCAAAAAGTGCACGCCATTGGGTGTCGCTTGCGCCAGTCTCTCTACCGTCGGCACCAATCGCTGCAACGACCCGGTCGCGGTCGGCTGCTGCGGGGAAGCCGCAATGGCTGACTCGCCCTTCACCATGCCGCCCTGTTGTTCGGTTACAAACTGCGCAATCTCAAACAAGGTCTTCTTGCTCGCCAACGCCTCGATGAGATCGGATCGATCGCGGCCGAGTGCGAGGCCAATGCGCTCTCCCAGTTGGCCCAAGATCTCGATGCGCTTGATCGAATCAATTCCCAAGTCGGCTTCCAGATCGAGCTTGGGATTGAGCATTTCGGGAGGATAACCGGTGCGAACGCTGGCGATCTCGATCAAGTGCTCGAGCGGAGATTTCTGCTTCTCGACAACCACCGGCTTCGCCGCAACCGGTGCCGACTTGACGTCGACCTGCTCCTGCGACGTCGCCGTCGCCATTTCGACCGGCCCACCGAGGTAGCGCAGCATCACCTGACGCTGGCTCTCGACCATCTCGCGCATGTGTGCGAGATACTCGAGCACCGTGGCTTCGCGTTCAGATTTGACCGAGGTTCCGGCTGAAACGGCTGCAATCGGCGTTTCGATCGGCCGCAGCGCAAAATCGGGCAGCTCTCCGCTTGCCGGTCGAGCGCGGTGGCCGTCGACCCACCAGATGTGCGAAGCGAGCGGTGCTGTCCGTCCGAGATCGAGCAGCACCGCATCGCGCCCGGCGTAAAGCGGCGCGGGATCGATGGCTACCCCCACGGTCGCAAGCTCCGCCAGCGCCTCAATGAACGCTTCGAGCCCCTGATCATTTCCCTGATCGCACGCGATCGATCGGTGCGGCCGCCCTTTGAGAATACGCCCTACCAGATCGCTCAAGACTCGCCCGGGGCCGGCCTCGACAAAGATACGCGCGCCGGCCGCATACATCGCCTCGATTTGTTCAACAAATCGCACCGGGCTCTTGATCTGCTCCGCCAATCCGTCGGCAATCGCCTTCGCGGCGCTGGCATAGGGCTGTGCCCGTGCGTTGCTGTACACCGGAAAGCGCAATCCCCCGACCTCTACGGCAGCCAGATCTTGACGAAATTTTTCACTCGCGGCTGCAACCAGTGGACTGTGGAAAGCGCAAGCCACCGGTATTAAGCGCGCTGAAATTCCTTCTGCGTCGAAGCGCGCACAAGCCGCCTTCACCGCTGCGGTCGGCCCCGCAATCACGGTTTGATCAGGCGCGTTCAGATTGGCGATCACGACGTCTTGGTCGCGTGCCGCATCGAGTGAACGTCGTATCGCTTGGGCGTCGGCTCGCACCGCTGCCATCGCACCCGCGTCGCCCGCTGCCTTCGTCACCGCAACCATCGCGCGCGCACGTGCTACCGACAGCGCCACTAGATCCCGATCGGTGAACGCTCCCGCAGCCGCCAGCGCCGCCAATTCGCCGTAGCTGTGCCCGGCGGCAAAGTCGGCCCTCACGCCGCAAACGTTCACCAGCCGCGCCATCGCCAGATCGCAAAGGCCGATGGCAGGTTGCGCGGTCTCCGTAGCGGTCAGCGCAGCCGCGTAGCCCTTCTCGGCATCGGGGGAGAACGCTTTCGGCGTGAACAGGCGTTGATGCAGCGCCTGCCCAGTCGCGAGAAGGCCGTCGAGCAGAGGAAAAGCGGCAAAAAGTTCGGCCATCATGCGCGGCCGCTGACTGCCTTGACCGGGAAACAGAAGAGCGACTTTTCCGCCCGCTTGGTCGTCACGAAGATGGAGATTCGGCGACGAAAAATCCATCGCGCGAAGTGCGGCCAGCTGCGTGTGCAGCTCATCGTTCGATCGCGCTGCCCAGGCAAGCTGGACGGGTTCCGCGCGATGAATCGAAGCCGCGGTGAACGCCAAATCGCGCAGGCGAGGCGAGGCCGCACGCTCGAGAAAAGCGGAGAGCGCCTGTGCAGTCTCGACCGCTTGCGCGCGATCTCGGCCGCGCAGCAGAAACAATTCCACCGGCCATTGCTCAAGGCCACTTCGCGCGCGCTCGCCATGCGACGACAGCAGCGCATGAAAATTGGTGCCGCCAAAACCAAACGCACTCACCGCCGCCAAACGGCGTTGTTCCGACCACGGCTGCGGACCTTCCAAGAACGCAAACGGACTCGAGACGCCATATGCGCTACTCGGTTTTTGAATCGCTTTCATCGGCGGCTTGACACCATGAAAAATCGATAGCGCCGCTTTGATCACGCCAGCAAGGCCAGCGGCGCACTTGGTATGACCGATCTGCGCTTTGACCGATCCGAGCGCGCAGCTCTTTGGGCCAGCCCCGGCTTCGGAAAACATTTCGGTGAGCACTTCCAATTCGGTGCGATCGCCCACCACCGTGCCGGTGCCGTGCGCTTCGACCAAACCGATTTCCGATGGTGAGATGGCGGCGCGCGCATAGGCACGCTCGAGCGCGCGACGTTGCCCTTCGCGATTGGGAGCAGTGAGGCCTAGACTCTTGCCGTCGGACGATCCACCCACCGCCTCGATCACCGCGTAAATGCGATCGCCGTCGCGCGCCGCATCCTCGAGGCGCTTGAGCACCAACACCGCGACTCCCTCGCCAAGCGCGATTCCGTCGGCTGCGGCATCGAAAGTGCGACACTGTCCGGTCGGAGAGAGCGCGTGCACGCTTGAAAACAAGAGGTAGTCGTTGATGCTGTTATGCAGATCGGCGCCGCCGCACAGCACCATGTCGCTCGAACCGGCAAGCAGCTCTTTGCACGCAGCGTCTACCGCCGCCAGCGACGACGCGCAAGCAGCATCAACAGTAAAGTTGAGGCCGCCAAGGTCGAGTCGATTGGCGATCCGTCCGGCAATCACATTTGACAAAATGCCGGCAAATGAATCTTCAGTGAGCTTGGGCAGCGCCTTGTCAATCGCTTCAGGCATCGTCCCGATCAATTGCGTCAGCTGCGCTCGTAGCGCGTAAGCGTTGGCCAGATCAGCTCCCGCCTCAGCGC
>JAHFDU010000046.1 GCA_023248835.1 Myxococcales bacterium
CGCTGCCTGATTGTTTCGCCGCCGCGTGCAGGTAAGACGGTGCTGCTGCAGGACATCGCGCACGCGATCACCGCCAATCACAAAGAGGTGGTGCTGATCGTGCTGCTGATCGACGAGCGCCCGGAAGAGGTCACCGACATGCAGCGCACCGTCGCTGGCGAAGTGGTGTCGTCGACGTTTGATGAGCCGCCGGCGCGCCACGTCCAAGTTGCCGAGATGGTGATTGAGAAGGCCAAGCGACTGGCTGAGCACAAAAAAGATGTGGTCATTCTGCTCGACTCGATCACCCGTCTGGCGCGCGCCTACAACACGGTGGTGCCGCCGTCGGGCAAGATCCTGTCGGGCGGCGTCGACTCCAATGCGCTGCACAAGCCGAAGCGATTTTTCGGCGCCGCGCGCAACATCGAAGAGGGTGGATCGCTCACCATCATCGCCACCGCGCTCATCGACACCGGTTCGCGCATGGACGAAGTTATTTTTGAAGAGTTCAAAGGCACCGGAAATTCGGAAATCCATCTTGATCGCAAACTGATGGAAAAGCGCATCTTCCCCTGTCTCGACATCAACAAGTCGGGCACTCGCAAAGAGGAGATGCTGCTCGACGAAAAAGTTCTCAACCGCGTCTGGATCTTGCGCTCGCTGCTCCATCCGCTCAACGTCATCGATGCGATGGAGTTTTTGCGCGACAAGATTGCCAAAACGGATACCAACCAAGAGTTCATCAACTCGATGTCGTCGTAAGTACCGTCCCGAGCATGCAAGTCGAATTGGTCAAGGAGTATCGCTTCGAGGCGGCGCATCGACTGCCGAATGTCCCGGCCGGGCACAAGTGCGCGCGCCTGCATGGCCACAGTTTCAAGTTTGAGATGCATGTCTCAGGTCCCGTCGACGCGAAGACGGGCTGGCTGATTGATTACGGCGAGCTTGATGCTGCGGTGGCCCCGCTCATCGAAAAACTCGATCATCACTTTCTCAACGAAGTAGAGGGACTTGAGAATCCAACGTCGGAAGTGTTGGCGCGATGGTTGTTCGAGCGATTGAGGCCGCACTTGGCTTTGCTGGTCGCGGTGACGCTGTACGAAACCTGTGACGCAAAATGTATCTATCGTCCTTCGACAGGCTCAGGATGAACGGGACAGGCTCAGGATGAGCAGGACGGCTCAGGATGAGCGGGCATAAAGTACCCGTGGGAGAGAGGGCAACATGTTAAACGTGGGAGATCTGGCGCCCGATTTTGAAGTGAAGGCACACACCGGTGAAACGGTGACATTGGCGTCGCTCAGGGGCAGCCGCGTGCTGCTGTGGTTTTATCCCAAGGCGGACACCCCTGGTTGAACGGCCGAGGGTTGCGGGTTCCGCGACCGAGCCAGCGAGTATGAGCAACTGAACGTTAAAATTTTCGGCGTCAGCTTTGATTCGGTGGAAGAGAACCGCGCGTTTGCGGAGAAGTTCCATTTTAATTTCCCGTTGCTCTGCGATCCCGAACGCAAGATTGGAATTCCCTACGGCGCCACCGACAATCCCAAGGGCGGCAGCGCCAAACGCATCAGCTATTTGATCGGCACCGACGGCAAGATCGAAAAAGTGTTTGCCAAAGTGGATTCGCGCAACCATCCAGGCACTCTGCTCGAGGAGCTGGCGGGCGCATAATCATGCCAACCCTGCGCGTTGTCACTCTCAACATGTGGGGAGCGGAACCGCCGCTGCAAGAGCGAATGACGCTCTTGACCGCGGGATTGCGAACGCTCAACCCCGATGTGATTGCGCTGCAGGAAGTGCGGGCGATACCGAATCAATTGCCGAACCAGGCCGAAACGTTGGCGGCTGCGCTGGGCATGAGTTGCGCGTTTGCAGTGGCAACCGGCGACGAGGGATTGGCGATCTTGTCAAAATTTCCGATCGTTTCGTCGCGCCATTTCGAATTGCCGCATGCGATCGAGAGTGAGCGCCGCATTGTGCTCGGCGCCGAAATAGAAACTGTTGCCGGTTCCGCGGAGCTATTCACCACTCACCTCAACTACCGATTTACCGACGGAAAGAAGCGTGAAGATCAAGTTGTCGCGCTCGAGACATGGATTGCGGAGCGAGCATCGGAGCTGCCCAAAATCTTGATGGGTGACTTTAATGCGCGGCCCGAATCGGATGAGATTCGATTTCTAAAAGGCCTGCATACGATCGCCGATCGGCGCGTTTATTATCAGGACGCGTTTGAACTCCTGCATCCAGGCGAAGCTGGCTACACCTGGGCGAAGGTCAATCCCTACACCGAGAAGTTGGCATTTTTAGAGCGCGATCGGCGCATTGATTACATCTTCGTTACGCCGCGGCGAAAAGATGGCCGCGGAACGATCGAAACTTGCGACATCGTGCTCCATCAGGCCGATGCAAATGGCGTGCTGCCATCCGATCATTATGGCCTTTGCGCCAACATTCGACTTAGGTAATCCCGCTGCAAAAATTGAAGGTCCCGGCGCTGCTCGAATCGTCGATTCCAACCGCAGGCGATGACTCCATATCGCCGACAAATTTCAACGAATTTCGGATTGGCTGCTGTCGAACTGCGCTATACTCCCGCTCGTGACCAAGTACAACACCAACGAGATCTACCGAGCCCTCCAAGCACTGCCCGAGCCGGAGCGCCTTCGTCTCGTCGAGCGCGTCATTCACGAACTAGCCGATGTTGCGAAGCGCCGCTCATCGGCGACCAATGGCTCGGAACGCGGCTCGTCCCTCATCGGGTTGTGGGCTGACGAGCCTGCTGTCGATCAGATGCTGGAGGGCGTTCTGCGCGAGCGCGAGGATCGCGATCTACGCGCCAATCCTACGGCGGCCTGAGATGGATCCTGCGGTGCTCGACACCGACATCCTGTCGGAGGTCCTGAAGGGCAAGAATCCGCACGTTTTATCTCATGCGCAGGCTTACCTCGTCTCCCACGGTCGGCTAACCATCACGTGCGTCTCGGTCCTGGAGATCGTCTCAGGATGGCACCGGCTGCAGAGAGAAGATCGAGTTCAGGAGTTCCTGGGCTACCTGCCCGACTTCGAGGTGTTGCCGTTTGACGCTGAAACAGCTGTCCAAGCAGGGCGGATCGAAGGTGACCTTGCGCGTCTTGGTCGCAAAGTTGGTCGAGCGGACTCGATGATCGCAGCCATAGCAGCGGTGAAGCGGCTTCCCCTGGTCACCGGCAACACCGAACACTACGCTCGCGTTCGCGACCTTGGCGTGTCGCTGGTGCTTGCCGATTGGCGCAAGGCCTGATCCGCCTGTGGCTTGGAACGATGTGAGTGCGCGCCCGCGAAAATTGGTCGTCGCAGCGCTCATTGAAGATGAAGCCGGCCGAATCTTGCTCTCGCAGCGACGCGCCGATCAGCCGATGGGATCATTGTGGGAATTTCCGGGTGGAAAAGTAGAGGAGGGCGAAGCGCCGGCCGAGGCGCTCGTTCGTGAGATCAAAGAGGAGCTCGGCTGCACCGCTAGCGTCGAGAAAATCGAAGAGGTGATTTTTCATCGTTACGATGAGTTCGATCTGCTGATGCTGGTCTATCGCTGCTCTCTGGGTGGAACTCCCAGAGCAGTTGAAGTGGCAGCGATCGCGTGGGTAGCTCGCAACCAACTCTTGAACTACCCGGTGTTGCCAGCTGACGTTCCGCTGATCAAACGGTTGGCTGTGAAAAAGAACGATCTGTTTGGGTGAGGTGACGCCGATGATCGGCTCGGTGTGAGCGGCTCGCCGATCCAATATTCAAGAGAGAACTGAACGAGTTTCAGCTACCTGGGATCCACACAAGCGGGCACCACATTCCGAGTACCCAGCCAATCACGATCGCGAAACAGAGATGGGCTGCGACTGGCTGTCCTGCTCTCTTCTCGACCAGAGTGCCAAGTGATGCTGCAATTGCCGTGACCGGGGTCATGACCGTGGCCACCAATGCAACGAAAGGCGCGCCGATAACCTTGGTCGCAAGTGCCACGATTGGAAGCATCATGACAACTGCCCACAGCCCAGCCGCAGGCCACTTAGATTTGAACCGCTTCGCCAATGCACCGAGCAGCCAAGATCCACCCGCCGCTGGAACCATAACCAGCATGGCGAACAGTACTCGAGGCCAGGTTGGCATCCCAGCGAGCCAGCTCCACGCAGCGAACTGCGCGGCACAGAGAACGATTGCAGCACAAGCCACGCCGTAGCCGATGGCGCGCCACAACGAAATAGCGGGCAACGCTTGAGCGAGCGATCGGATAGCAAGCAGCGCCGCAATCGCAAGCAAGCAGGCGCCCACGAGCCGCCAACGCCAGTATCTGGCCGGTTCGCTGATTGCAGCACCCACCACGAAACTGGCCGCACGCACGGCTTGTTCGACGAGGTATGGCGAGAAGAGCGCAAGGGGGTGGTCAGCAAAAGAAGTTGTTACGACCACAGCACGAGTACGCTTTGCCCAGGCTTCAGCATCTTGCAGCCGTACGAGCTCATCGAATTGTCCACCGAAGTACCAGAGACGCGTCGCCGTGCGTGAACCGATCTCTGGTAGCGCACCAAATGCAAATAGTGCTCGAGAGCGAAGCTCACCGGCGAAAATAGCCTGACCGGCAAGCGTAGCCCCCAGGGAATGTCCGATAACAACGTCAACACTATTTCCGCCCAGGTATCGTGCAGCGGCTCCCAGCGTCTTCTTCGCTCCGATGTATGACAGCGGCAACATCGAGTCGCCATTGCCTGGCAGGTCCACTGTGACCACCTCGAATCCGGCCGCTGCGAGAGCTTCAGCAATGCGAAACACCATGTGCTTGTTGGACGGGATTCCGTGGACGAGAAGCGCAGTGCCGCAACGTTTACCACGCGGCAGGAAGTGCAGCGCGGGAGCCCTGTCTATGTGGATCGACTGCACTATGATCCCTGGCTCGATCTCGCGCGAAAGATTCACTCCAATCGTCGCACAGGCGATCATGAGCGCCCCAACTATGCAGAAGCGGGGTCTTACCGGTACCGATGCCGTTTGAGCGAGGTATGCAAAGGCGAACGGAACGACCGTCAGTGCAACGAGGTCCGTCGGGTCGGCAATGTTGTGAAATCGGCGGTCGCCCCCAAACGGGGCCGTCAGCAGCGCAATGAGCGCGCGATGTACTTGCGTGAATTGAGGAACGAGCTTGAGTAAGGAGAAGTAGGTTGCGCTGACAGCGCAAGCGAGGATGCCCGCCCGTCGCCGCAGTGGAGAAAAAGGTCGCCTTCGTAGCAACTGGATGAGTCCTAGTGTCCACTCCATGCCGGCGAATAGAGCCACCGGGAGCAGAAAATTGATCGCGAAGTCGGAGAGTTTGCCGCTCACCTGGCCAGGGTGTCGGCGGCGCAAGTAATACACGTTGAAATACAATAAAAGCGCGGCGACCACGGGCCAGATACCAAGGAGGCAAGCACCCGGGAGTCGGATGCGAAGCCCGGCATTGGCGCTAGAGTTCTTGCCAGACAATCCGATCCGTGAGCCATTCGACGGGAGCATGGTCGTCGGTCAGTAGAGGCGTTTCATCCGGCCAGCTCGCTGGCTGCATGGCGGCGTACGAAGGTGTTAGTCGCGCAAACTCACGCGCTTTGGCTGCCGGGATCACCAGGTTTGCCATCCCGACGGCGTCGTGTGGATTGTGCGCAAAGGCGATGATGAGAGTGTTGGACGGGTTGCGCGCGTCAGCCGCAAGCACGTTCGGAAATATTGCCCGCAACGTGCGACTCAGCGCGTGGACGACACCGCGGTGCTCGCCATAGCGCCCCGCGTTGACCATCAGCACGCCTCCGGAGGACAGACACCTGGCGACCTGTTCGAAAAACTCTTGAGTCGTCAGTTGAAACGGAATGTACGGAAACTGAAATGCGTCAAGGACGATGACATCCCAACGCTCATTCGTTTTTGCAATGAACGTGCGCGCGTCTTCGATGACGACATCGACGCTATCTAGTTTGTTCCTGAGATACTGTTTACCAGCGCGGACGATCTCTTCGTCAAGTTCGACGCCCGTGACCCTTGCCTCTGGGTAGAGGCTTCTGAAGATTTCGGCGCTGGTACCGCCGCCGAGACCGAGTAGCAGCACTCGCTTCGGACTCGGGTCGGTGCCCCACGCGGGGGAGAGGGCGTAGTATCCCCAAACATCGTAGAGCGGCAAACGGCCATCTGCGAAGCTGAGCGACTGGACGGCAAATCCGTCGTTGACCCGTAGCTGTCGCTCGTCCCCTCTCTCGAAAACGGCGATATGGTTGTAGCGCGACTCGCCGCTCCACACGACTCGCGCGGGATTTGACTCCGGCATCGCAGCGGCTCTAGCGATTGATACGACAAACAGCAGTGCTGTTACACCTACGGCCACGATAGCGGTGGGTTGGTTCGCCATCCGCAAAGCGATGCCGGTTCCGGCCAAAGCGAGAGCGAGTGCCCCAATATCAATGGTCCGCGTAGTCCCGAGCCACGGGATGAAAAGCAAGCCAGCGGAAAAAGTCCCGACCAGACTGCCTATTGTACCCGCCGCATAGAGCCGCCCCGCGAGCTGACCAAACTCCGGCGTCAGTCGCCCTTCCGGGTAGTGTCGCCCCGCGGCCTGAAGTACCAACGGAGACACAGCGCCGAGCAGAAGCACGGGAATCGAGATGAGGACTGCAACTGCGCATGCGGAACCAGCCAAGGCGCCAATTTGATTCGTACGCAAACGTGTCAAGCTGCCGACCATGCACCAGGGGGCGATGCGAGGCAGAAGCGCCAAAAGAAGTGCCGCTGCGAGAACGAAGACAGTGAGCCAGTGTTCAGGCTTTCCTTTACGACTGAAGTGGCCACCGACGAGGCTTCCCCCTGCAAGACTGATGAGGATCGTTCCGATCAGGAGCGCCCAGGTCGTCGTGCTGGTGCCGTAGTATGGGGCCATCAACCGCCCCGAGCCGATCTCCGCATTCATGATCGCAAAGCCGCCAATAAAGGAGACGACAAGCGTGCTTTGTGGTCCTAGACCACGGATTTCTGTCTCTGAGATCAGGGCTGCCACGAATGATCACAGGCGTCCATTGTTACGGTACACTGGTCAGCTGAAGGGTACACGCGCCTGAACAATTGGTAGGTGTGCCGGATAGGTGGGCAGTGTCGGCCTCGCAGGTCACTTGTCCCCCATCTGTCTGGCCATCAAACGGCAACACAAAGGTGACGAAGTTATGTCCGCAACCGTTCACCACTTGGACGCTGTCGATCTTGATGTCGCCACTGACCACAGTCACCGTTGGACCGGCGTCAGAGCCGACCGCGACGGTAACCCGCCCCGTGCGTTGGCCATTGCAAGTAGTAACCACGTCGTATGTCCCACCGCCGTAGGTGGTGTAGTCTTTGCACGCGCTATCTGCCATCAGGAGGAATCCAGTGCCAACCAATGCGCCGAAAACACCAATGCTCAATAATAGACTCTGAATCCTCGAACTAATCGTCATCGCTTCTCCTAAATTTCGGGATAGAGTAATATTAAGGCCGAGCACAGCAATGAGAATTTCAATCCGGCACGGGCATTATGTCTACTTCTCCCTGTTGACGCGACCGAACGGGGGCCGATTGGGCCTGGGCGAGACAAACATCGGACGAGCAGCCGAATTGGGCATCATGCAGAACCTCCCTTGGTCCGCAACATCATCAGCAAGTCCGGTGCCAAGTGTCGCGAGGCGAACGCGATGCTCTTCCCGGGGCTTGGATGACATAGAGATGACAACAAATGAACAATCGTTCACAACTTTCGTTCACACTTTGATTCTCAACGCGGACGCTGCGGGGCGGCCAGCAGCTTCTCTCGAAATCCCATGGCTCCTCCGTGCTCGTCAGATCCGTCGCCTGCCGATGAGCCCGTCGAGTTGCTTGTACAGGCGAATGACGACCTCGACATCACGAGGTGCCCCACTTCCCGAAATCACATTGACGTGCACGTTGACGTGACGTTGACGTGGTCGATCCGCGTCGTCGTTGACCTTGTCGGCGACGGCGACGGCGACGATCTGTTCCGCGAGGTCGGGCGTTGCCGCCCCCGGTTAAAGCCGTTCGGCCATTTTTTCGGCGGCGCGGGTTGCCAGGGCCATGATGGTCAATTGCGGATTGACCGCGGGCGAAGTGGGCAGCACGCTGCCGTCGCAAACGTAGAGACCCGGCACGTCGTGCACTTCCAGCTCAGGCCCCACCACGCTCGATTTTGGATCGACGCCAAGCCGCGCCGTGCCGAGCGGATGAAAAGCGACGACGTCGAAATCGCGGGCGTTGAGCGAAGCGCGGCGAAATCGCTCTAGATCATCCTCGTTGCGCAGCTCGTCGAAACCGTGCACCAGCGGCAACACCACCTTAGCGCCGCTGGCAAAGTAGACGCGTGACAAGATTTCGACGCCGCGTTTGACCCGCGCCACGTCGTGGCGGTTGAGCCAGTAGGTGATGAGCGGTCGGCCGCCCGGACCGAGTCGAACGCGACCGCGGGAGGAGTCTTCCAGCATGAAACCAAAAAACGCCAGCTGGTTGTAATTCTCTAGGATGTCGACCAACTGATGCCCAAACAGCGGGAACGAGGCTGAACCGACATCGAGCGGTGCAAATCCGCCCTCGAACAGCAAACCGTCGTCGTGAAATTCTTCGATGGTGTATCCCTGCGGAATGGAGCTAGCGCCTTCGATCGGTTCGTCATAGAGCGCTCCGGTGCCGACGCAGGGATGAATGCTGAGGTTACAGCCAAGCTCGCCCGAACCGCCGGCGAGATGATTCTTCTCGAGGAGTAGCGGCGTCAGCAAAGTGCCGCCTGCGATCACCACGCGCTTGGCACGCACGCTGAGGCGCTTCTCGCCGGCGTATGCCATTACACCGACGGCGCGCCCATTTTCGATGAGAATCTCTTCCGCCGTAACACCGGTAAACAGCGTCGCACCGGCTTTGAGCGCCAGCGGCACATAGGAAACATTGGTTGATCGCTTGGCGTCGGTCGGACAACCAAAACAGCAGACGCCTTGACCATCGCACTCGGGAGCGTTGCGTCTGAGCGGGCCGTGGTGCTTGTATCCAAGCGCCTCGCAACCGCGCGCGATCACTTTGCCGATGTTGCCGACGAATTTCGGATTGGCAGCGCTGACTCCGAGCACCTCTTCGACCCGATCGTAGAAGGGCGCCATCATTTCCGAGGTGAAATCGCTCAGACCAAATTGATTGCGCCAGCGTGCGAACACGCGATTGGGTGCGCGCAAACAGGTGCCGGAGTTGATGGTGGTGGTGCCGCCGACGGTCTTGCCGATCGGAATCGGAATCGAGGTGTTGCCGACAGCAATGGTGGCGCCGAAGTCGCGGTAGAGCTTGCGCTGCATATCGACTGGCCGCCCGCTGAAATCGGCGCGAGTGAAATACTTGCCCTCTTCCAGTAACACCACCGCGACACCGCGCTCGGCCAGCTCCTTGGCGGTAGCAGCGCCGCCAGCGCCGGTGCCGACGACGACCACATCGCAATCGATCGATTCACGCGCCGGCAAGTCGGCAGCTGCGATCACTCGCTCGGTCATGTAGCGCGGCTTTTCCTCCGACAGCACCGGCAGGGCGCCAAACTTGCAGCCGATGGCTTTGAAAAAATCGGGATCGGAAAAATGTGTCACTTTGAGCGGCGCGGTGATGGCGCGAATCGCGGCGCGAGTGGGGAAACGGCCGTGCCGCCACTGCTCACACAGAGCCACCATCTCGTCGTCGCTCAGCGAAGCGAGTCGGCGCTGATGTTTCACCAGCGCGCCACTTTCTAACGCCCACAGCAAACCGCGGTAGCTCTGAGCGATGGCGGCGCCCGACTCGATCAGAAACTGTTCGAGCTTGGTGACGCAGCGTTCATCGGCGGCGCGGAAAACTTTTCCTGCCGGCATGGTGGCTTGCGCAACCCGGATGAGTCCAGCCCGCTCCGACGGGGAGAACAGTGTTTGAGCGCGAGCGAGCATGCGTTTATCTTACCCCGCCCTCGACGCTGACGCCAGATGATGCTACAAGCGGCTCGATATGTTTACCGGGCTCGTCGAAGAAGTGGGCGACATTGTCGCTGTTACCGAGCTGCCCTCCAAAACCGGGCGACGGCTACAGCTGCGGGCCCGACTCGGCGAAGAGACGCTGCCGCGTGGCGCCTCGATTGCCGTCGACGGTGTATGTCTGACGGTGGTGGAGGCGCGCAACGGGCAGTTTGCGGTTGAAGTCGGGCCGGAGACGATGGCTCGCACCATGCTCGGGGCATTGATCGCGGGCAGTAGCGTCAATCTGGAGCGCCCGCTTCGGCTCGGCGACCGACTGGGTGGCCATATGGTGTCGGGGCACGTCGACGCGGTGGGAAAAGTTGCGAGAGTGGAAAATCGCGGCGAAGCGACCGATGTGACGATCGCGGCCGCATCGGAGATTTTGCGTTATGTGGTGGAAAAGGGTTCGATTGCCATCGACGGGGTGAGCCTCACAGTGAATCGCGTTGAACCCAAACAGTTTTCGGTTTCACTGATTCCGCACACGCAGAGCGCGACCACGCTTGGTACAAAAACGATCGGCGCTGGCGTCAATCTAGAGGTCGATGTGATTGGGAAGTACGTCGAGAAATTGATCGGGCCGCATTTCGAGAGGGCAAAAAATGCCAACTACTAAAGAGCGTACAACTCGGGTGGAAGCGGCGATCGAGGATGTGCGCTCGGGCAAGATGGTGATTCTGGTCGACGACGAGGATCGCGAGAACGAAGGCGACCTCACCATGGCCGCCGAACAGGTGACGCCGGAAGCTATTAATTTCATGGCGCGTTTTGGTCGCGGCCTGATTTGTTTGACGCTCACCGAGGAGAAGGCCGACGCGCTCGAGCTGCCACTGCAGTCGGGACGCACCGGCGGCCGCAGCCCGTATGGCACCGCATTCACGGTTAGCATTGAAGCGGCACGTGGGGTGTCGACGGGAATTAGTGTCAAAGATCGCGCTACCACGATTTTGGCAGCGGTGGCCAAGGAGGCGCGCCCGGATGATTTGATCACCCCCGGTCACGTATTTCCGCTGCGTGCCAAGCCCGGCGGCGTGCTGGTACGCACCGGCCAAACCGAAGGGTCGGTTGATCTGGCTCGACTGGCGGGGCTTGAGCCGGCAGGCGTGATCTGCGAGATCATGAACGACGATGGGTCGATGGCGCGGATGCCTGATCTCGAGCGCTTCTCCGAGCAGCATGGCTTGCGCATTCTGTCGATCGCCGATCTGATCGAATATCGACTCGAGCGCGAATCACTGGTCGAGCGACGCGCCGCGGCAGCGCTGTCGCCAGCCGGCCTTGAGAGCGCGGTAGAATTCCAAAGTTTTGTTTATGGTACCGCGGTTGAAGAGACCGAATATCTAGCGCTGGTACTGGGCGATGTTACCACCACTGAGCCGGTGCTGGTGCGTGTTCAGTCGATGTGTTTGCCGGGCGACGTGTTTGGTTCAGCGGCGTGCGATTGCGGAGCGCAGATGCGCGCCGCGCTAAACGCGATTGCCGCCCAGGGCCGCGGAGTTTTGCTCTACGTTTGTCCGTCGCGGCACAGTCTACTCGGCGATGTGCAGGCGCACGTGCTGCACCAAACCAATCGAAAATCGAGTGGCACCGAAAAGTTGCGCGACTTTGGCCTCGGCGCCCAGGTGCTCGCCGATCTCGGCGTACGCCAGCTGCGATTGCTGACCAACAACCCCAAGAAGATCGTTGGTCTCGAGGGCTACGGTCTGTCGGTGGTCGAGCGCGTCGCGATTGAAGTCGGTGCGACGCAGAAGAACTTGCGTTTTTTGCAATCGAAGCGCGATCGCGAAGGTCATCTGTTGCAGGTGCTTCCTAAGGAAAAAAAATAGCCGTGCACGCCGGCACTCCAGAAGAGCAGAAATTCGACGCGAGCGGACATCGCTTCGCGCTGGTGGCGGCGCGCTTTCATGGCGACATCGTCGATCGCCTCATCGCAGGCGCCAAAGTGGCGCTGGCGCGTCACCAGGTTGCGCCCAAAGATATTTCGGTCTTTCGCTGTCCCGGCGCGTTTGAAATTCCGCAAGTGGCGGCGCGGCTGACTGCAACCAATGAGTTTGACGCCATTCTCTGTTTCGGCTGCGTCATTCGCGGCGAGACTGCGCATTTTGACTACGTCGCGGGTGAAACCGCGCGCGGCGTCAGTCAGCTCGCCCTGACCGCTCACGTCCCGGTGCTGTTCGGTGTGCTCACCACTGAAAACCGAGAGCAGGCGCTCGATCGCGCTGGCGGCAAGCACGGCAACAAGGGCAGTGACACCGCGCTGGCGGCGCTCGAAATGATCGCGCTCTACGCTGAACTTGAGAGAAAAGTGTAATGGGACCGAGAAGAGCCGCGCGCGAGCTGGCCTTGCAAGTCCTGTATCAGATGGATGTGCAGACGGAGCTGTCGGTCGATCAGGCGCAAGCATTGGTGTGGCAGTCGTTCGAGGCCGAACTGGAGCTGCCAGAGGCAAATCGCGCTGAAATTGAAGTTTTTGCATTGCGATTGGTGCGCGGCACGCGGGCCGAGCAGCCCCGCATCGACGACCTGATTAAAACGGCGTCGCGCAACTGGCGGCCGGAGCGGATGGCCCGCGTCGATCGCAATTTGTTGCGTCTCGGCGTTTTTGAGCTGATGTCGCCGCAGGACGTGCCTGCAAGAGTCGCGATCAACGAGGCGATTGAGATCGCCAAGCGCTTTGGCACCAACGAGTCGCCGGCGTTCATTAACGGCATCCTCGACCGCTGTCTGGAAGAGCTGAATCAAGCCAAAGCGCCCTCCTAAGATGGTCAATGTCCTGAAGATCCGTCAGTTTTATCGTGGGCGTGGGCGTAGGCGTGGGCGAATCAGCGACGGAAAGCGGCCATGTGCTGTAGGAAAATACCGCGACGGTGTTTTCCCGACGTGGCTACGTGTTTTGAGTCCCCACATGAGTCTTGCGCCGCCGTTGGTGGAGATTATGGGCTTTCGTTTCACGCCCACGCCCACGCCCACGAAAGTGACGGACTTTCAGGTCAACGTTCGATGGCGCTGATCGCCTTTATTGTTCCGATTTTGCCTGGCCTGGTCTGGCTGTGGGTCTTCTATCGCATGGATCATCACGAGCCAGAGCCACTGTCGCTGGTCGGCTACACGTTTGTTCTCGGCGGCATGGCGATCTTGCCCGCGCTCGGTGCGGAACGTTTGGCGACGCTGCTCCTGCCAACGCTTTCTGGAAACGATGTCTGGTCGCTGTTCTTGATGTGTTTTTTTGTCATCGGGCCGTGTGAAGAGGTCGCCAAATTCTTGGCGGTGCGCCTGTTCATGTTTCGTCACCACGAGTTCGACGAACCGCTCGACGGCATTGTTTACGCTTCGGCAGCCGCACTCGGCTTTGCTAGCCTCGAGAACGTCATCTATGTGGTGCAGCTACAGAGCGGCATTGGCGCCATCGGTCCACTCGGTATTGTTGCGATCGACTGGCCGACGCTGATCGTGCGCTCGCTGATCACACTGCCCGGCCACGTGCTGTTCGCGACGGCGTGGGGGGCAGCGCTCGGGCGTCGCAAATTCAATTCGCGTTACCGCGTCTGGCCGCTGGTGGGTGCGTCTTCGGCGCTGCACGGCCTCTATGATTTTTTGGCGCTGACCGGGCGATTGCGCGCCTATCTGTTGGTATATGCCGCGGTGGTGGTGCCCTGGGTGCTCTACACCATTTGGGCGCTGCGGCGCGATTCAAAATATTCCGAAGAGCGCACCGTGTACGACCTGCGCGCACCCGATCCGGAAGACTACGATCGGAGCCGATAGCCGACAGCCGACAGTGACGGAAGAAGCAAGTTTCCCGTTGCTGGTTTTGAGCATCGCTGACTAACCAGAGACCCATCCCAAAGTGCTGAATTAACTGCACTAAAATTGCCCTGATTTGCGGGTCGGCGGAGTCGGTGGAGATGTAAAGGTAGCTTGCATGCAGCATGACTTTCCGAACTCTTGGCTGTGAGCTGTCGGCTGTCGGCAGCGCCCGGATTTTCGGGCGCGCCTCTTTTGCGCTTGGGTCTGGGCAGTTGGCTCGCTAGACTGCGCTCGTGGTGACCAACTTCGATGAACTTGAATGCGCGACATGCCTGGCGCGGCAGGCTGGCGCGTTGGCGCTCGAGCATCTGGCGCGCGGAATTTCGGTCGAGAAGAAGGCGGAAGATGAGCCGGTGACCGCTGCCGATCGCGAAGCCAACGATCTCATCGTCGACGGGCTGCGACGAAAATTTGGCGACTACGGGTTGGTCAGTGAAGAGGCACCCGACGATGGTTCGCGCTTGCAAAAAGAGCGGGTGTGGATGGTGGATCCGATCGATGGCACTACCGACTTTATTCGTGGTTGGGACGGATTTTCCTGCATGATTGGCCTGCTCGTGGGTGACGCGCCGGCGCTCGGCGTGGTCTACCAGCCGCGCGGCGATCGACTCTATTTTGCTGCGGCCGGGCAGGGCGCCTGGATGCAAGTAGCCGACGAAGCACCCGAGCGCATCGCCGTCAGCAGCGTCGACAAACTGGAAGAGTGTCGACTGGTGTCGTCCAAATCGCACCGCGATGCAATGACCGAAAAAGTTCGCGACGAGCTGCGGGTCAAAGATGATCTTGCGGTCGGATCCATCGGCCTCAAGCTCGGACTCATCGCTCGTGGGGCGCGCGATCTCTATGTCAACCCGACTGGCTACACCAAGTTGTGGGACGTATGTGGCCCGCAAGCGATCTTGCACGAAGCGGGAGGACGACTGACCAATGTTCATGGCGCGCCGATACACTTTCGTGGCGAGATTGCCAATCTCGGTGGCCTCATCGCCTCGAATCGACGGTTGCACGATGCGGCCGTGGCGCGTCTGGAGACGCTGTTTCCTGCCGGATCGTGATAGTCACCGCAGCGGTCCCCACCGCCCGCGCTTCTCCTTGCCTTACTACGGCCGATCAACGTGACAACGGTCTAGCGGTATCGAGGTCGACGTAGTATTCGGCCTCTCCCAAACGGCAGCCGCGCCTGGTCGTGGGAGGACTCCTCGCCGCGTGACCGGATCGTGATATAATGTAAGCAATGCGTTTTGGTTGGGGGATGATTCTGTTGTGCGCGGCAAG
The DNA here is from genome assembly GCA_023248835.1 of Myxococcales bacterium. Classification (GTDB taxonomy): domain Bacteria; phylum Myxococcota_A; class Polyangia; order Palsa-1104; family Palsa-1104; genus JAHFDU01. Next base: position 15,102 of record JAHFDU010000046.1, read on the forward strand.
TGTCAGCCATGCGACAGTGATGCTACCGCTAGATACCGAGCAACTGGTCGGTCGGGCACACACCGTTGTGCTCGGCACGGTTGAAACGCAGACCGCCCACTGGACACCCGATCACGACCTGATTTACACCGAGGTAGTGGTGCGCGCCTCGCGTGTCTACAAGGGTGGGGCCAAGCCGGGCGACCGCATTGTGGTCAGACGTGAAGGCGGCAGCGTCGACGGCATCGGCATGCGGGTGTTTGGTGCGGCTCAGTTCTCAGTTGGTGAAGAGGTGGTGATCTTCGTCGAGAATCGCGGCGCGGCTGCTTACGTTGTCGGGATGGCGCAGGGCAAGTGGCGGGTGTCGACCGAACCGAGTGGGCGCAAGATGGTGACGCCCAATCTTGGCGAAGTCGCTTTGCTCAAGCCGGCGGCGCATCCGCAGGCGGTGCGGCCGCTTGAAGAGGCAGAGGCGGCGATTTTGGCGGAGGTCAAGCGCGGCAAGGCCGCCAAGGGCGCGCGGTGAAACGGGCCCTGGTTGCGGCGCTGCTGTGTTGCGGCGCCACTGCGCAGGCCTACGTTCGCACCCGCTCCGACGCCGGCACTCCTGTGTACTGGCCGTCTGGCTGCGTTTACGTCCAGGCCGACAGCGGCGGGACTCAAGATCTACCGTTCAAAGACGTCGCCGCAACCATTCAGCGTGCGATGGGAAATTGGCAGACGCCAGCATTTGATTGCTCCTATTTGCAGCTGGTCTATCAATTTCCTGCCGCGCCGCTCGAGGCTCATTACGACGGCAAGAACATCGTCAAATTTCGCGCGGACAAGTGGTGCCATCCCGAGGACGCGCAGAGCCACAACATGTGTTGGGACCCGGCAGCGACCGCGATCACCACGGTATTTTTCGCCGACCAGCCGAAGAAAAACAACGACGGCGTGTTGCTTGACGCCGACGTTGAACTCAACGACCTCTATTTTACTTTTGCCATACTGCCCACCACCACCAAGCCGCGCTACGGGACCGATCTGGCCGATTTGGAAAATACCCTGACGCATGAGTTCGGCCATCTGCAGGGACTTGATCACAGCTGCTCGGACATCAAGACGCCGCTGAATGAAACCGATGACAC